>JAHQVY010000184.1 GCA_019634095.1 Cellvibrionaceae bacterium | reverse complement strand
GAATGGCTATTGTGCGTTGTCTCGGCAATTGCTCCTGCATTGCCCTAATACCTCACATCCCTGTGCATATCGGCAATTGCTCCTGCATTGCCCTAATACCTCACATCCCTGTGAGTACCGCCTTGCCAAGAACAAAAATTGGCGCACTCCTAAAACCTAAATCTCAAACGCTTTGGGTATATTTGGGCCCGATTGATGCCACAACAGCAACCAACAACCAGCACAGACGCTAGTAACAAGCTTAATAGGGCCGTGTTCACAGCGGGTTTGAAACAGGGAGTATCCTTTGTTTATTACTGGGTTAATAGCGGCTGGTTTTTCTGCCAACCGGCCTCGATTGTGCGTTTTACCCAGCGCGAGAAAGCTGCGCTGAATGCCGAGGGTGTCTTCACTCACGTTTAAGTATCAAAAACAACAAGCTTACACGCGCTTGTGTTTTATAGGTAATGTTTGAGTCTAATTTCACCCTAATCTTAATATAGTTTTTTAGTTAACCAAAGAAGTAAAGGGCGGTAACGACCTTTGGATTAATTTGCAGTTAAAACGAAATCCGTTGAATCGTAGCGAGACCGCAGAGGGTACCGAAATCAAAGAGGATTTTTCACCTTCTAAAGCAAATTCGCAGTCACCCTACGAGTAAAGCCACACAAATGAAAAAACTCACTGATTTCTTTGCATTAGGCGTCCGCATTCGCACTAGATTCAACAGATTTTTTTAGGATAAAATCAACCAGAGCTCGCAAGAGTAAATCCAAGTTTTCGAACAGATTGATAAAGCTGGGCACTAGCTGAACCAAGTTCCTATAGGGAGGTCACCGCACCTCTGTGCGGGTCGCAGTTTGAAACCCAGTGTATTCTTTGTTTCCGCCCGAGCGAATCATCAACTTGCTGCGCGACACACCAAGGAACTGTCAGTTCACTCCTAAAGTGAATAGCTTGTTAGAATCCGATATCATAACGCCGACTTCTATTTTTAATCGCCAACCAAACATTGTCGCCATCCGCAGGCGCTACACAGAGACGTTTGCCGATGAGTAAACCAAACACCTTCGATCCAAACCAACACAGCCATCGCCGTTACAACCCTTTAACCCAAGATTGGGTGCTGGTATCTCCCCACCGCAGTAAACGGCCCTGGCAAGGACAACAAGAAGAAAACCAGCCGCTGCAAGGCTTAAACTATGATGCATCCTGCTATTTATGCCCGGGCAACAAACGTATCAACGGTGAGCAAAACCCCAACTACAGCGAAACCTTGGTGTTTGACAATGATTTCGCTGCTTTGCAAGAGAATATTCATAGCCCACCGGAACAACAGCACCCGCTAATACAGTGCGAACCCGTCAGCGGTACTTCGCGTGTTATCTGTTTTTCGCCCAACCACAGCCTGAGCCTGCCGCAAATGCCGGTTCGGGGAATTGCCAAGGTCATCAACTGTTGGGTAGAACAACTCGATGAACTGGGAAAAGTCTACAGCTGGGTTCAGATTTTCGAAAACAAAGGTGCCACCATGGGTTGCTCAAACCCCCATCCACACGGGCAAATCTGGGCGCAAAACAAATTACCCACGCTGGCGGCTAGAGCTCACCGCGGTCAAAAACACTATCGGGAAACTCACGGCACAAACCTGCTGCTCGACTATATAAAGTTAGAACTGGAGAATAAGCAGCGACTGGTAGAGGAAAATGATGAATGGCTCGCATTGGTGCCCTATTGGGCCTGCTGGCCTTTCGAGACCCTACTGCTGCCCAAACGCCACACCCTGCACTTAAATGACTGCGATGCCAAGCAAAAACAGGCTCTGGCAGAAATTCTCAAACCGCTGTTATCGCGCTACGACAATTTGTTTAATTGCAGCTTCCCCTACTCTATGGGCTGGCACGGCGCACCTTTTAATGGGCAAGACAATAGCCACTGGCAACTGCACGCGCACTTTTACCCGCCTTTGTTGCGCAGTGCCCAGGTAAAAAAATTTATGGTAGGTTACGAGATGATGGCCGAAGCTCAGCGCGATCTTACCCCCGAACAGGCTGCAGAACGGTTGCAAGAATGTTCACCGATTCATTTCACACAACAATGAAAACGCATAGATCAACCATGAAAGAATTAATAGAAGCTGCATCCGACGTATTCATTAAAGCATTTTCTCGCCAGCCAGACTTTTTTTTCCACGCGCCGGGCAGGATTAACCTCATTGGAGAACATACCGACTACAACCAGGGCTTTGTATTGCCGTGCGCAATCGACCGCAACACCGTGCTCGCTGTTTCCCCGCGCGAAGACAACACAGTTTGCGTAACCACCGCTGATTTACACAATACCAGCTCGCAATGGACCGTTCAGAACCCGATACCAAAGTCTGAACGAGCACCTTGGTCGAATTACCTCAGAGGCGTTTGCGAGCAATTTCTCTCCCGGCAACTGCCGTTTAAAGGCATGGATATTGTTGCTTTAGGAAACATCCCTCAGGGTGCGGGTCTCAGCTCGTCCGCGTCGTTTACCGTGGCCTTCTCTGTCGCTGTTAATCACTTAAATAATTTCCATTTAAGCAGCCGCCAACTCGCATTAATTTGTCAGGCTGCAGAAAATCAGTATGTGGGTTGCCAATGCGGCATTATGGATCAATTGATTTCTGCTGCTGGACAAGCGCAAAAAGCCCTGCTCATCGACTGCGCAGACATCAGCTACAGTGCCATTAATTTACCGCAAGATGCGGCCATAGTAGTTGTCGACAGCAAAGTTACGCGAGGTTTAGTGTCAAGTGAATACAACACGCGAAGATTACAATGCGAGCAAGCGGTAGAGTCAATGGGACTACAATCTTTAAGGCAAGCGTCAATTGCAGATTTGCAAAGAGCAAAAAATAAAATGCATCCACTGGCTTACCGCAGAGCTAAACATGTTATCACTGAAAATACGCGCACCCTCGCCTCGGCTGAGGCCTTAAAAAATGGCGATTATCAAAGCTTGAGCAGATTGATGGCGGAGTCACACCAATCGATGCGCGATGATTTCGAAATTACCGTGCCACCAATCGATTTTTTGGTAGAAAAAATCAGCGCGATTCTAGGTGAGCATGGCGGTGCAAGGATGACCGGTGGCGGCTTTGGCGGTTGTGTCGTGGCCCTAACATCGCAGCAGAAAGCGCCCGAAATTATGCAAAGTATTGGCAATGCATATACCGATAAAACCGGCTTGAAGGCGGAATTTCACCTCTGCGTGGCAAGCGATGGCGCCGGAATGACTCAAGCGCTCCCCGCGTGAGCGTTAGCCTGTAAAACAGCAAGCTAGAGTCATTACAACTTAACCATAGATAGACTTTGTTTTCCGCAGAACTTCAAGGCCTTGAAACAGCAGTAATACAGAGGTTAATTTAAAAATATAATTAAAAGGCCTTGAATCAAGACATTGTTTTTATTATGTTCATCTTAGCGCATCACTTGTGGGAGAGGGTACATCGCCGCAATGCTCAACTTTCTATAAAAATTAAAATAAAGTTGGCGGTATTTTTACTTTTAGCGACACCCACATAATTTAATTCTAAAGGCGCAATTTATAGTTTTATCAGCTACGCCTTTGCTCCCAACAATGTATAAAATTACTCAAGCTAATTACCGAACAACCAATTTACTATCCAGCCGGAAAGAAAGGATACCCCCTATTTTAAACCGTGACCTGCAATGGTGCGGTGGTGAACCTATAGGAATGGATTGTTCACTGAAGGATTGAAAAAAGGGTACCCTTGCTAATACTCGTTAGTAAACAAATAATAATTTTATAGGCGGCCTAGTATGAATGATCAAAACGTAAGAAACTTAACTCAACAGCTCGTTCACGACTTAGGTTCCGCGATTGTTAAAGGGGTATACACTAGCGCCGAGGGACTGCCTTCAGAGGCGGAACTGTGCGAACAGTTCTCAGTCAGCAGGAGCGCAACACGCGAAGCAGTCAAAATGCTAACGGCGAAAGGTATGCTATCCTCACGCCCACGCCAAGGCATTAGGGTACAACCAAGAGAGCAGTGGAACTTATTTGATACTGAAGTATTGCAGTGGATTTTGACGGGTGCACCCACCCTCAGTTTACTGCGCGATTTTCTGCAGCTGCGCAGCGGCATAGAACCGCAAGCCGCTTATTTGGCTGCACGCACCAGCGACGCAAAAAAAATCAAAGATATCGAACTGGCCCTTGAGAACATGAAACAGGCAGAACAGGGGCACTTCGACTTATTAGATGCGGACATCTCGTTTCATATAGCTATCCTCTCGGCCACCAACAACTTATTTTTCATTCAACTACGCAGCTTTATTGCAACGGCTCTGCGGGTGAGTATTCGCTTCACCAACCGAATAAAAGGCTTGCCTGGCGACTACGAAAAACACGAAACTATTTATTCTTCCATCGCCGATGGCGATTGTGACACCGCACGACGATTAACCCAGGAAATACTCGGCGAGGCACTCATGTTAATAGATTCTCAAATAGATAAACAAATAGATAAACAAAGCGACTAAACCAGGGAGCTTTCCCACTATGAACCTGCTGTTATTGCAACCAAGTCAACTGATTAACGCTGAGTTCGCCGAACTATCCCCTCGACAAATCACCCATCTCACAAACATTATAAAAGCGCAACACGGACAAACGCTGAAAATTGGCATTGTGGGCGGAAATATTGGCAGAGGCACTCTAGACACATCGAGCGCAACTTGGCGCATAGCGATTACCGCCCTGGATACGCCCGCCCCTCCTCGACTTCCAGTGACGCTTATACTTGCACTGCCACGGCCGCAAATGATTAAACGTATTATGCAAACTGTAGCCACCATGGGGGTAGATTGCGTTTACCTAGTTGAAACGGAGCGTGTCGAAAAAAACTATTGGCAATCACCCAAAGTGACCTCAGAAAGCCTACATCAGTATTTGCTGCTGGGCGCAGAGCAAGGGATCGATACTCGGCTTCCAAGGGTGATTAAAGTTAAGTACTTTAAAGAGTTTGTGCAAAGCACTTTGCCACAGTTAAGAGAACAGAAAATATCCCTATTCGCTCACCCACAGGCCAATCAATCGGCACCACCGCTGGATACTCAACGAGCATCTGTGGTGGCTATTGGTCCCGAGGGGGGCTTCACAGAAGACGAAGTTGCGCTTTTTGAAGCTGAGGGATTTGCGGGTTTTAGCCTTGGAGAACGGATCTTAAAAGTTGAAACCGCTGTGCCAGTAATACTAACACACCTGTATCCACCATCGGCCAGTGCCTCTCACTCACACTAACCTGACTACGCCTTAAACGCTTCGGGCATATTGTCTGACGAAACCTTGCCTCAACCAACTTTGTCGTCAAGCAACAGTTTAGAAAAAATTTCAGGGGGCACCGGGGAGCTGCAAAAATGCCCTTGATAGTAAGTGCATTCATACTGTTTAATAAGAGAAAAGTGCGCAGACGTTTCCACGCCCTCTGCAACCACCTCCAAGCTTAGCAAATTTGCCATTGCGCTTATGGTCTCTACCAGCACCCGATCGTTTCTATCCACCGTAATATCTCTGACAAAACTCTGGTCAATCTTTAGAATTGACACCGGTAATTTCTTTAAATAGCTTATCGATGAATACCCAGTACCAAAATCATCCAAGGAAAAATTAATGCCGCGGGAACGCAAGGTAGCCATGGTACTAATCGTTTCTTCGAGGTTGTGAATAAACATACCTTCGGTGATTTCCATTTCCAATAGACGGGGCGGAAAATTTTCTCTATCCAATAAATCAATCACACGTTCAACAAAGTTGCTGGAACGAAACTGGCGCGGGCTGATGTTTACCCCCAAGGTCATACCGTCTGTCCACAAGCCTTGCTTGCGCCATTCATTAACTTGACGCAAGGAGCGCTCCAGCACCCAAATACCCACCTCCACAATCAGCCCCGAAGTTTCTAAAATGGGTATAAATTCCGCCGGCGAAACCATGCCTCTTTTAGGGTGGCGCCAGCGCAGTAATGCCTCTGCACCTGCGACCTTGGAATCAGAAACTTTGACGCGCGGCTGGTAACACAAGCTAAACTGATCATACCTCAGAGCTTTATGCAGGGATTCATTCATAACCAATACATTGCGCGCTTTGTCTTCCATATACCGATTAAAAAACTGAATCGCGTTGCGCCCCTGCTCTTTTACTTGGTACATCGCTGTGTCGGCATATTTCAGCAACTCGTGAACCCCAGCGTTTTTCTCTGGAAACATGACAATGCCTACGCTGCAGGTAAGATGAAGGTTTAGGTCATCGTATTTGTAAGATACCGCTATGTACTTTCGAATTCTTTCGCTGATATCTTCCGCGCGGGAAATAGAAGATGGTAAGTCTCGACCGAGATTAGTTAATACAATAACAAATTCATCGCCACCCAGGCGAG
Organism: Cellvibrionaceae bacterium; assembly: GCA_019634095.1. Classification (GTDB taxonomy): domain Bacteria; phylum Pseudomonadota; class Gammaproteobacteria; order Pseudomonadales; family Cellvibrionaceae; genus JAHQVY01. Next base: position 10,335 of record JAHQVY010000184.1, on the reverse strand, counting down.
CGACGATGTCGTGACGGCCTACATTTTCCAGAAGACGACCGGCCACACTCACTAAAATACCGTCTCCCGCTGGATGCCCCAAGGAATCATTAATCAATTTAAAGTTATCTAGGTCAATAAATAGCAACGCACCGAAAACGCCATTTTTTAGCGACAATTGAATTTCTTGGTCGAGCTTCTCTACTAGGTAGCTGCGGTTGGGCAGGTCGGTTAGGGAATCGTGGTAGGCCATATATTCCATTTGAGCCTGAGCTTTTTTGAGCTCAGTAATATCTGACGACACCACCAATGCCACAACCTCATCGTAAAAAAAAGCCATCGGCATCACATGTGTATGCATTTGATACTCTTTATTATCGGTCGATAACCATCTCTCTTCCCATACCTGCACGCTAGATTTCGACTGAATAACCTCGGTATCCAGTTTTGTAACCTCATCGGGGTCGCTCAAAAAATATTCAGAGAAATCGCTAATATGTGAGCCGCGCATCTCTTCCGGTGTGGTATTCAGAAAGCTAGCTAAGGCTTTATTGGCAAAAATATAATAACCATCTTTATTTCTCGCACCCACCCATACCGGTAAGCTATCGATAATTTGCTTAACATGCTCCTCACTCTTACGCAGCGCCCCCTCCACTGCGCGCCTTTTCGATAAGGCTAAATCAATGGCATCGAGTAATTGATTCGCAGTGCTAATAAACTGACCTAGCTCGTCGTTCTGTCTATTTTTTGGCAAAGATAGACGATGTTCCCCCGGGCTGCCCGGATTGATATTTTTTATTTGCACAACAATCAGACCCAATGGTTTGGTGTGCAAAAAATAGAAGGTAATGAACAGAAAAATAACCAAAATAGTGCTGTGCAAGAAACCAATGGTAATAACTACCAAACCATTGGAGTAAAATGATTGATACGTCGCATCCATATCCACCACGATTTTCAGCAAGCCCTGAGCACCCGCATAAACCTCACCCGGCATACGCAACTTTTCTGTCGTAACATCGAAACTTTTCGACAGCTGCTGAGTGAACCATCGAGTATTCGTATCAATTTTGGGCTTACTGGCCGACGCTAGAATATTGCCATTCTCATCTTCAATGGCCACATTAACAATAAATTCATACATCATTAAGCCTTCTGTAACTTCGGCCGCCAGCATATTATCTAAGGTATAAACAGCTCGCGAAGCAGGTGGCTTAGAGACTCGCATAATGGACGCAATCAGCTTCGCCACATCCTCTTGCTGTGCTTGAAAATCCAAGTAAAGCTGCAACCCGCTCATTAAACTGCCAACCGCGATTGCCAACATCAAACCAAATTTGGCTAAGCGAAAAGAAATACCTTTGAATGAACCTTGCACAGAAAACCTTCACTTGTTGGTTGGGGTCAATTACCGACTAGAGTGGGCTTGGTGACACTACCTGCAACGGGTACCGGTTTGATATGGGCAACGCCCAGTGCCTCGGTTAGCAGTAAAGATTTATGGCAGTACAGCAACAGTGAGCCTGGAATAACTCGACTGAATTCACCGATTATCCCAATTGAACTACAGAAATCTCGTCGCTGCTATCATCCTTGCTTTCAGTTTGCCAAGCCTGCACTGCGGAATTACCCAAGCTGTTATCGGTAGTAATGGTGGTTGGTGAATTACTTCTGTCTAAGGTCAAATTAGCAAAGTCGAAGAGTTTTTTGTCGGCGAGTTGAGAAGGGGATACACGAGTCAAGGCGCTAAAAATAGTTTCAATTCTACCCGGATGCTGATTGTCCCAATCTTTTAACATGCCCTTAATGGCTTGTCTTTGCAAATTTTCCTGCGAACCGCACAAGTTGCAGGGGATAATTGGGAATTCTTTATAATCGGCAAACATCTGCAGGTCCGCTTCCGTACAAAAAGCCAGCGGGCGAATCACGATATTGCGCTTGTCATCAGACAATAGCTTTGGCGGCATTGCTTTTAAGCGCCCCGCATAAAAGAGATTCAGAAACAAGGTTTCGACAATATCGTCTCGATGATGGCCCAGCGCTATTTTGCTAGCGCCTATGCTTTCTGCAAAACCGTAAAGCGTGCCGCGCCGTAAACGGGAACATAGGCCACAGGTGGTTTTGCCTTCGGGGATCACAGACTTAACCACACTGTAAGTATCTTTTTCCACTATGTGGAATTCAATATCGAGACCTTCCAAGTATTGAGGCAGAATGTGCTCCGGAAAACCCGGCTGTTTCTGGTCCAAATTCACCGCAACCAGTTCGAATTCCACGGGCGCGGTGCGCTGCAGGCCGCGAAGGATTTCAAGCATGCCGTAGGAATCTTTTCCACCCGAGAGACAAACCATTATTTTGTCCCCCTGTTCAATCATATTGTATTCGATAATGGCTCGACCGACATTGCGGCGCAAGCGCTTTTGAAGCTTATTAAACTCCAAGCGACTTTTTTGGTTTGAACCTTCCAATTCTAACTCCACGCAAAAATAGGTTGGTGCTATTGTAAGGCTTTTATTGCCAAGAAAAAAATAAACCTGCTAAAAGTCGCTAAAAGTAGAACAAATTTCCTAGATAAAAACAAAGTTGGATGCCATTTATTTTTACCCTCTGTCTGCGGCGCCGTTTCACTTGCCGTAAATATGTATATTTGACGGCTGTGAGCGGGTAAACATGGACGGGCAATGAGAGACACTGTGCTCCGCAACAACATTTAGGCCCAGTGCCTGCGGCACTGTTGCAAAAACCTAAGCTGGTTCCCGCCGCGCAAGCCTTTGCCATAGGTGAGGCAAAGGCTTGCCACAGCATTGCCAATCAATCAATAGAGACAGTTAACAAGGGGTAAGTGAGCGGCACAAATATTCGGGCATAGGTTTTGCTTAAATCAGACAGCTAAGCCAGCAGCGCAGTCATTCATTCAGATTCGGCAGTAATTTTCTATGTTTTCGCTAAGTTTTCGCACAGAGAAATCCTTCCCCCCGTCAGCGACAAGGGCAACCGGCAAAGCCCATTGGCAGGATTGGGAAGCTGCTCTGTGGGCTGAGGCCGCTTTGAGTAACCAGGTTATTCAAGGCTTTATACCCGCAACAGGCTTAAAGGTTCAGACCGTCATCCACGCCTTCGACTTGCAGAATTCGGAAATTCTATTGGACGGATTATACCCCATGCCTTTGCCGAACATAGACCTAGAAAGCGCTCACTCGCCTATTAATATTTGGCTGCAAATAAAGGCTGGCGACGTGCTGTATTTGCTGTTTGTGGAAATCAAACACATTGCCGGTCAATTCATTACCGCGAGGGTGCTCGATACGGGCATAACGCGCAATCGCCGCTGGGAAGACCGCATTTACTTTCCTCGCTTATCGGCACCTAGAGTGGAGCTGCATGTCGGAGATATGTATTTGGCAAACGCGCAGTTAAGTAATTTATCCCTCGGTGGCGCGCAAATAATTATTTTCGGTCCATTGGCAAAAAAGGTGCTGCACAAACAGCGCGAGCTGCGCTGCAACATTCATTTTAACAACGAGTTAAATATTCTAATGCAAGGGGCGATACTTCAACGGCAATCTTTTAAAGTGCCCTGCCTACACAGCATACTAAGAATCAAGTTCCACTATAGCGGCGAACAGCAGAGAACTCACCTCAATTCGCTGCTGTTCGCCTATCAAAGCGCTAATACCCAACGCGTTGCATAGTACACATACCTACTAAGGGCCTGCAGGGCACTTAGGATGGATACGTTTCAATCCATTGTGGAGCTGTTATGACGGGCCGCGCTATCACTGTGCAGCGCAGTCAGCATCGACTTGGAACAGGGGGAAGGTGTGCTTACTTTTTAATAAATACGCGTCACTCTAACAACGATACACGGCTAAAAACGATATACTGCGCGAGCTAACTAACCCCCGCATCAAGACTGACAGCTTTTCATGAATGCAACAGACCTTATACAACTCGATCAGCAGCACATTTGGCACCCCTACTCCCAAGTGAATTCTCCAAATCGACCCCTGGCGGTAAAACGCGCACAGGGAGTTCATCTGGAGTTAGCCGATGGCAGTCAGCTTATTGATGGCATGTCCTCTTGGTGGAGTGCAATCCACGGCTACAATCACCCCGAGTTAAATCACGCTGTACAGCGACAACTCGAGAATATGGCCCATGTAATGTTTGGCGGGCTCACCCACGCACCCGCTGTAGAATTAGCCGCTCGACTCGTTGAACTCAGCCCGGCAGCCCTCAATAAAGTCTTCTTCTGCGACTCGGGCTCTGTGGCAGTAGAGGTGGCCATGAAAATGGCGATACAGTATTGGCAATCTCAATCTCAGGGCGAAAAACACCGCTTTCTCAGCTTATTAAGGGGTTACCACGGCGATACCTTCGCCGCCATGTCGGTATGCGATCCAGTAACCGGTATGCATCACATGTTCTCAGAGGTACTCACGCAACAATTGTTCACCGAAGCGCCACGCTGTGGTTTTGACCAAGCGTGGCAACAAGAATTTATCACAGATTTTCAGCAACACATTGAACAACACCACGCCTGTCTCGCCGCGGTTATTTTAGAACCCATTGTGCAGGGCACCGGAGGCATGCGCATGTACTCACCGCAATTTTTGCGGCAAGTTAAACAACTGTGTGAAAAACACAATGTGCTGCTGATTGCCGATGAAATAGCCACCGGATTTGGGCGCACCGGGAAAATGTTCGCCTGCGAGCACGCGGCTATTTCGCCAGATATTCTCTGCCTTGGCAAAGCCTTAACCGGCGGCTATATGAGCCTCGCAGCCACCTTGTGCACTGACCAAGTCGCCGAGGTAATCTGCTCTGGGGAAGCTGGGGTTTTTATGCATGGACCCACGTTTATGGGCAACCCGCTCGCCTGCGCCGTCGCCAACAAAAGTATAGAGCTTCTAACCCATTCCCAATGGCAAGACAATATTCGTCGCATTGAAGGTGTATTCAAACAGCGTCTGCCGGAGTTTCTGAACTTAGAGGCGGTGGCCGAGGTGAGATGCTTGGGGGCAATTGGCGTGGTTGAGCTGAAACAAGCGGTAAATATCCCACAATTTCAGCAAACCATTGTAAAGCGCGGTTTGTGGTTGCGCCCTTTTGGCAAACTCGTCTATTCCATGCCACCGTATATTATTAGCGATCTACAGCTTAATACACTACTCGATATCACTTACCATGCGGTGAGCTGCATAAAAGAAAGCTAACGCCAAGCACCAAACCCAAGGCTAGTCCAAGTATAAATCATAAACAGCGCGAACTCTGCTGCCGCTTTTGCTGTACTCCAAGGAGGAGCAAAGGTGGCGCAACAACTGTAATCCTCTCCCGAAACTGTTATCCCCCGACTCGCCGGGGGGCCCTATCCGCGAAATATCAAAGCCGCCGCCACTATCCTCCATGATGATTTCGATGGCATCGGGCTGGCCTTGAATATAACGGATGTCCACTTTAATAAACTGGTTCTTAATTTCTTTTAATCGCTGCTCGCGGAGTCGATAATAGAGTTCAAAGCCGTCCACTTGCTTTTTTAAATCCGAATCTAGGCGCAACACACCATGCTCTAGGGCATTGGAGTAGAGCTCGCTGATTATGGTAAAAATTTTGTCCAAATGCACGGCAATACCTTTAATCGTTGCCATGATGTCTAGCACTTGATTCGCCGCTGATTTGCATTGAAGGTCTTCGTTTCCCAAGTGCATAGAAAAACGCCAGGGAAAGGACCTTACATTAAAATAATTATCACCAACCTCCATAATTTCGCTCGTAACACGATCTCTATGTACCAAAGGTCCCGCGACCAGTGACATAATTGAGATATCATCCGATTGTTCGCCCCCCGAATGGAAATCGCTTACGGCATTTTTCACCGCCTCGACCACATTATCGCGATTTTCAGAAACCACGGCCTCTAGTCTATCCAGGCCAAATTCAGTGCCCTCGCTGTCACAAGCTTCGTTAACTCCATCGGTGTGAATGACAAACATCTCACCACTCGCGACATCAATCACATCTACGCCATCATCAAATTCAGCTTCCGGAAGGATTCCCAAAGGCATATGGGAGGCCGATATATGTTCTGGCGCATCAGCATTGGGAGCCAAACGTAAAATATCGTTCATACCGCCACTCCACAGGCTCAGTGTTTTGCCATTGCGATCTAAATGGCCAATAGCCGCACAGAAAAACATGGTCCGAGGCAATAAGCCGTGGAGACGCGCATTGATTTGCGAGGCAATACGCGCGACACTTGCTTGGCGAGAAATATGACTAAAGAATATTTCTGATACTGGCAAAGAGCCGACAGCAGCGGACAGCCCGTGCCCAGTGAAATCTCCGACAATAAAGTACATACCACCGGAGGGTGACGGCGCAAACAGCAGTAAATCACCGTTAAACAGCGACATTGGCGAGGAGTATTGCTCAAGGTTATCGCAAGTGGTTTCTACGCGGTAAGCACAATTGGCGAATACCTGTTCCACAATGGTATGCTCTCTATCCATAAGTTTTTTGTGGTATTCCAACTTTTTGTTGGCTTCTTGCAAACTTTTAAACAGCGAGCATGAGCGACCGTGAGCATTGATTTTGGCCAACAACACGTTTTCGTTCACAGGCTTTGGCACAAAGTCATCGCCACCTGCTTCCAAGCATTTCGCTACCATCTCGGCATCATCGAGAGCGGTTATAAAAATAACCGGCGTAAAACGATCCGAGTTCTGCGATTTAATACATTTGGTGGCGCTAATACCGTCGAGCACCGGCATATTGACATCCATTAAGATCAATTCAATCTCTAGATCTGAGCCAAATAAATCGCAAGCCCGCTGACCATCCTCGGCTTCAACGATAGCGTGACCTTCCTCTTCCAATATAAATGTCAGCAAATCTCGATTATAAGCATGATCGTCAACAACCAGGATTTTCACAACGTCAATCCACTTTCCGGGGCTTATTCAATGTCGAACTTCATATCAAAGCGTGATATAGAAAAAATCTTCTTTATTTGTTCGTTAGCGTTAACCAGTTTAATCTTCACCTCGCTGCCGCCCAGGTAGTCCTTGGCGTTTATCAACATCCCGAGTGCCGAGCTATCAATATAGCGCGTGTTTTTGAAGTCAATTTTCACCGATTTTCCCTTAGGCACTTTGACGCTCTCATAACAACGGCGAAAGCGATCAACTTCACCAAAATCAAATCGCTCTGCCAACACAATAGATAGACCCTTTTCGTTAGAATTGGTTGAAATACTCATATTACCTTTGCCCTCTGTGTCGGAGACTCATTACTTTCGTACATATACCCGTAGCACTTACCGCAGCGAACCTTAAAAAAGCTCAACATCTCCAGCAGCCTCATCTTCGTCAATAAAAGATTTAAACTCCAGCGACCGCTCAATGGCGACGAGCGTATCAATCGCCTCCTTCAAAGCTTGGTCCGGCTTCAAAGATTTTTTTACTGTAGACAGTGCGCGGCACAGTTTAGATAAGTCTTTCACATGGACTCGCATTTGCCCTGCCGACTGCGCTACCCGATCAGCGGTTTGCAGAGCCTCAACCGCCTTGCCAACTTCACGCTTAATATCGTCACTAATTTGAGCGCCTTGATTGACACTTTCCGCGATTTTTACATTCACCGCCTCCAATTCATTCAACATACCGTCGAGATGGCCCTTGGCATCAATCGCGATATTCATATCGAGTGAAGCAATTTCGCCAACCACACGCTCCACGTTCGTAACGGTCGATTTTGCAGTTTCGGCCCGCTCACGTATCTGCTCATTGAGCGCATTGGAATCTTGCGACAACTTGCGTACCTCATCGGCGACCACAGCGAATCCGCGCCCGGCCTCTCCGGCCCGCGCCGCTTCAATAGCCGCATTTAGCGCCAGCAAATTCGTTTGGTCGGCAATTCCCCGAATGTCGTTAATAAGAACAAACATGCCATCTAAATGCGCAACCATATCTTGGATATTGTGCACGGCCTTAATGCTTTTATCGCTGATATCGACAAATAACTTCACATAGTCGTCGAGGATTTGCCCGACCTCATTGGCAAAACGCGCCAGAGAAATGCATTCACCATCGTCTTGATGATTCGCAGCAGGCGACAGCTGATCGGCAATGCCGAGCAGTAAGTCCATTTCCGCCGAAGCGGATTGAGAAAGCATATTAAAACTCGCGTGCAAGTTGATACTGGAGCCTTCAATCAATTTTTGAATATTTTTATTGGTGGTATCCAATTCCTCGATCACCGGCTGTGAAGTATCTTGTAACTTGTCGTCTAGTTCAGACAACAAGCCTTTGAGGCGCCGGTTCTCTTCTGCAACCCGTCTTTCCTCGAGTTCTGGGTCGGGTTTTAACACCGCCAAGGAGGCCGCCACGAGTATTACCAAGCACCCACAAGCCAGATAAAGCGACTCGAACCAAAGTATCAGCCCGAGCGCAAATACAGCACTGGCACACAGAAGTGCTGCCTTTGACGCAAAACTATTCATTGGGGGAGCAAAACCTCACGGTCAACCTGACTAGATTTGAATTTATCCTCAGCTGTAAGACTAGACCGTGTGAAAAGCGGCTGCCACAAAACCCCAACAGAAACCCACAAAATGCACGCAGCACCTGCCGTCTGAGGAGATACACCGCCGGGTGAATTTGCGGTTTGCGCAGAGCCCAGGCTGAGGCTGCAATAAACCTGTAGCGATTTGAATGTGAACCTCGTGATGGCCTTGCTGACTACCCGGGGGGAAAGAAAGTTTAGGGGCCTGCACTAAATAACGTCCAGAATTTGGCGCCGATATAAGTCTCGCGGGTTAAGGCCGCGCAACGCCGCTAAGGGCTAAAAGTAGCTGCTCATAGGGCTGAATGTTCCAACGCTTAGGATGTCGATATCAAAGGTTGCAGGCACCGGCGCTTACAGTGGGTAAATGCCTATTGATTGACGAATCTGCTTTATAAAAGGCGAGGCAATACTGCGCGCCTTGATAGCGCCCTGCTGCAGAATTTGCTCAATTTTTTGCGGCGAGTCGAGCAATTCTCGGTAGGTCTCGCGAGCCTGTTTCAGTTCGTCGTTTATAAGTTCATACAATTGCTTTTTAGCTTCACCCCAGGCAATTCCCCGCGCGAACTCTTCGCGCATAAAAGCCACTTGCGACTCGTCAGCGAAGGCTTGCCAAAGTTGAAACACGGTGGAATCGTCCGGATCTTTGGGGTCTCCGGGTTCCAAGAGATTGGTTTTTATTTTGTTAATATGCTTGCGAAGCTGCTTCTCGGGCAAAAATAGTGGAATGGTATTATGGTAGCTCTTGCTCATTTTTCTGCCGTCTAGCCCTTGCAGTACTGCCACCGAATCGTCAACCACCGCTTCTGGTAACACAAAGGTTTCGCCATAATGATGATTGAAACGCGCTGCAATATCCCGCGCCATCTCCACATGCTGCTTTTGATCTTTGCCCACCGGCACCGCGTGTGCACCAAACATCAAAATATCGGCAGCCATTAGCACCGGGTAACTGAACAAGCCCATGGTGACCGCAAAGTCGGGATCCTCACCCTTCGACGTATTTGCCGCTGTTGCCGCCTTGTAAGCATGGGCACGATTCATTAAACCCTTGGCAGCCAAACAGGACAGAATCCAGCTGAGTTCAGGAATTTCCGGGATATCAGACTGCCGGTAAAATACCGTCTGTTCAACATCTAAACCCAAAGCCAACCAAGTAGCGGCAATTTCGCGAGTCGAGTTGTGAATATGCTCGGGTTCATGACATTTAATGAGTGCATGCAGATCGGCGAGGAAGAAAAACGATTCGGTATCCTCAGCTTTAGACGAGGCAATAGCAGGGCGAATGGCGCCGACATAATTGCCCAGGTGAGGTGTACCTGTAGTAGTGATACCGGTAAGAACGCGGACTTTGGACATTTGGCATCCCATCTTGAATAAACCGTGAATGAATGGCAGGCGCCATGATACCGAGGACTTGCACAGAGGCAAGGCATAAGTGCCAAGAAAGCCATATAACACTGGCTTTAAGCGCAAGGTATTGCGCTCTTCAACCCTAGATTCCCTCCCCAAACCTCTAACAGAGTATCCCCAGATCGGCCGCAGAGCCGGTGCATCGCCGACACCCGACAAAAGTCACCAACCGCGCCGCCTGATCCCAGCCCTGCTACCTCAAAGCTATTAGTTTGACTGCCACAACCCAAGGCCAGGAACACTGATGGCTGCTGCTTCGCCTGCTAATCAGAATATCCATTCAGTAAGTCGGCAAAGACCTGCCGATATTGCGGCCCCAAAGCTGCCCAAGACCAGCGATCCATTTGCGGTGCCGCGGGCAAAGCGGGAAAAACACGG
>JAHQVY010000183.1 GCA_019634095.1 Cellvibrionaceae bacterium | reverse complement strand
CCCCGTTTTAAACCGCGACCAGCACGGATGCCGATGACGAGCCTATATATAACGAGCCTATATATAACGAGCCTATATATAACGAGCCTATATATAACGAGCTTATATATAACGAGCTTATATATAATTGGCAGGCTCACATCGGGCTTGAAAAACCGCTTATTCCCGCCAAGTGTCTCGTGATACGGGTAACCTTGGAATTTTAGCCCCCCTGGCGGGGCTCTAAGTGCGTGCACTCCCTTGCTGTACTCATTGCTAACAACTCAATTTACGTGCTGCTAACACCGCAATTTCAAATGCTTGCGGGCGGCAGCACCCGCAAGCATTTGTGCCGCAGTGGCTGCCTATTCTTTGATTCACTAATTAATAACCTTCTTGCAGTGTGCCAGACCCTTTAAATTTACTTTTTAACTTTTGTATTCCTTTGGCTATATCCTCTGAGATCATATACAAGCTAGGCACCAGTATCAGGGTAACGACGGTGGCGAAGAGCACGCCAAAGGCCAGGGATACCGCCATGGGGATAACAATTTGTGCCTGCAGGCTGGTTTCAAACAATATGGGCATTAAACCTATAAATGTGGTGAGCGAGGTGAGAATAATGGCGCGGAAGCGGCGTTGCCCAGCATGCAGCACGGCGTCGCTCAGAGATTCACCCCGCTGTATGGCGCGATTTACGTAGTCCACCATCACTAGGGAATCATTGACAACCACGCCAATCACCGCAGTGATCCCCATAATAGACATTTGGCTTAAATCCATACCCAGTAGCAAATGCCCCAGTATCGCGCCAATTACGCCAAAGGGAATAACCGACATAATCATCAGGGGTTGAAAATACGATTTAAGCGGCAGTGCTAACAACACATAGATGGGTAATAAAATAACCAGAGTGCCGAGTATTTGTTGGCTGACGCCATCGCGGTCTTCTTTAAGTTTGCCCGATTCCTCGAAACTCACCGATGGAAAGCGCTGTTTAACGTCGGCAAAGGTGGTGGTTTTTAATTGGTCCGCAATTTTAAAACTTTCCGCGACGTCAAAATCCACCGTGGCCCAGATACTGATGGCGCGATTACCGTCTTCACGGTAAATTTGTGTGTCTGCCTGCGTAAACTCAATATGGCTCACTTCCGATAATGGCACCTCGCCGCCTTCAGGGGTGCGAATTAATACATTATTAATGGCGTCTAGGCTGTTGCGTTGTTCCTTGGGGTAGCGAACCATCACACGAATTTCTTGGCGATCGCGCATAATGCGCTGCGCCTCCAGGCCGTACAAACTGTAACTGGCTTGGTTGGCCACCTCAGAGGTGGTTAAACCGAGACTGTGGGCAACCGGCTTGAGTTTAAACTGAATTTCTCGAGCCGCTTGGGTTTCGCTGTCGTTTATCTCAGAAACGCCCTTCATGGTGGCGAGCTCCGCTTTAATAATAGCTGCTGCCGCGCGTAATTCTTCGATGTTACGGCCTTTTATGCGAAAGTTGAGGTCGCCATCTTGTGTGTCTCCTTCGCCAATAGTGTCGTGCACCGCGATATTTTTTACCCCCGAGATATCGGGCATTTTTTCTCGCAAACGCCTCGAAAATTCAAGTGGGTTCACCGGCCGATCTTCCGGCAAAACAAGCCTGGCTTCAATCCGCCCTGTGGTGCGGCTCTGGTTCCAATTGAGAATTTTTTCCACCATGGGTTGGCCAAACTCCGCCACAATTTCCCGGTCAACTTCGCGCATGGTTTGCTCAATGTTAAGCATGCCCACAAGTAGCGCATCCTCGGGCGCATCCGGCGCCATTTCTAATATAACATTGATCCAATCGCTGGGAATTTTTGGAAATCCGATCATTCGAATGGCGCCGGCGGAAAATGTTGCACCTATAACAATAATCAGTGCGCTAAAACTTGCCAGTACGGTGTAGCGATATTTTAGTGCCGTCTTCAAAAACAGTCGATAATGGTTTTCAATTAAACTGCGCAAACCACTGTCGACTCGCAGCCGCAATCGATTTAAGGGGTTGCGGGATTGTTTATTCTCCGGCGCTAAATTCGCCAAATGCGCGGGGAGAATTAATTTAGACTCCACCAGAGAAAACAACAGGCACAACACCACCACAAAACCAATGGCGTGGGGAATGGCGGACTGCGGCCCGCTAGAAAAAACCATAGGTAAAAAGGCCGCCACGGTTGTGAGAACGCCGAAGGTGGCGGGCACCGCCACCCGCTGTGCACCGCGTATAACGTTGTCGGTGGAGAGGCCGTGGTTTTGGGTTTCGGTATACACGCTCTCGCCAATAATAATTGCGTCGTCTACCACCACTCCCAGCACCATTATAAAAGCAAATAAACTGCCGATATTAATAGTGACATTAATCCAACTTACCGGCAGAAACGCAGTGGCGCCGAGAAAAGCAACGGGCAGGCCCATCATCACCCAGAACGCCAATTTCAAACGCAGAAAAATCGACAGAATAATAAATACCAATATGCCACCCATAAGCATATTTTCCAGCATCATATTCAAACGGCCGTTTAGGTAATAGGTGAGGTCTACCCAGGGTTCAAATCGCACGCCTTGCGGTAAGGTTTTTTCGCGTGCTTCGAGGTAGGCATTAACTACTTTTGAAACGTCAGTAATACTCTGATCTTCCGAGGCGCCGATAAAAAAAGTGAGTGCATTAATGCCGTCTAGTTTGGTGTAGTTCACTCCCTGCTCAAAACCATCGTCAACCGTGGCTACATCTTTTAGCCTTAATTCCGTGCCGTCGTCCAGAGTGCGAAGGGGAATGTTTTCATATTCTGCGCCTATATACGCTTGCTCTTCAACGCGCACCGAAACGATGCCGTCTTCGGCCCGGATTTCGCCGGCAGATCTATTGGTAGAAAAATTGCGCACAGCAATAGCAATTTCTGCAAAATTTAGTTTGTGTTCGCGCAGTTTATCTTGACTGACTTCGATGGCAATTTCGTAGGCTGGCCCGGCATAAAACTCCGTAATATTTACTTCGGGGAGCGCGCGTAATTCATCGTGCAGGGTTTCTCCAAGCTGTTTAAGTTCTTTAATACTCAAATCACCGGCGACATTAACCCACATAACCTGCTGGCGAAATTTGCTGTGGGAAACCCTGGCCGGTTCCATACCTGCTGGGAAACTGGAGATGGAATCTACAGCCGACTTTACATCCTCTAAAACCGTTTTTACCTCATAGCTTTCCATCACTTCCAAGGTCGCATTGGCATTTCCTCGACGGCTGGTGGTGCGCATTTTTTTAATACCATCGATACTTTGCAGCGCTTCTTCCAATTTGGTGGTAATGCCTTCTTCAACCTCTTGCGGTGAGGCTCCCCGATATACCGCATTAACAGAGATCGTATTGCTTTCTAGAGTGGGAAACATTTGTTTGCGTATATTAACCGCGGAATACAAGCCCATAATAATAATCGCCATCATTAAGAGGTTGGCGGCAACGGGATTGCGAGCAAACCACGCGATAATTCCACGGGAGGTGTCTAAATGGGCGTCGGGTGCTTGTGGGGTAGGGGTGTTCATCCTGGGTTGCCCTCGTCTACTGATTTAGCGAGGCTCACGTCCGCGCTATCGGGTTTCGCCGGTTTTGCGTTGTTTACCTGGGTATCGGTTTTTAATGCCATACCCTCTACCAGGTAAGACATTGTAGAAGTAATCAATTGGTCGCCGTTGGTTAGGCCGCCGACAACAATACTGTTCTTGCCCTGATGGCGAATAACTTCGACTTCGCTAAAGTGCAATTTCTGGTCGACTGCCAGTGCCACTTTACCCTCTTTCAGTAAGTGGCGCGGCACCGAAGCCGCTGCCGGCAGGCTGATACCCTCGATTTCGGCGTTGACGTAGGTACCGAAAGGTAGGCGTTTACTGTCCTGGCTTTTTGAAGCCGGCAGATCTTGTTGTTCGAAAAATAGATAGGGGTCGTGTACCTCGGCCACTAAAAAGACCATTCGGCTGCGTTCATCAACCAAGCCCTCATCTCGTACGATTTTGGCTTGCCACTGCTGGGGTTTTCCAGCTACCGAGGCGCGCAGAGCCGCGGTGGCGCCGATACCGTGCCGATGGAGAAAGGCCATTTCGCTGGCGGGCACTGGCAGGCGCACTTCTGCTACCGCCACATCCATAACCTCGCCAATCGCAGTACCCATGTTGACGAAGGTGCCCGGGCTCACCTGTCGTTGTGTTACAAGGGCATTGAAGGGCGCAATAATACGGGTACGCTGTAAATCCTTGTTCGCTTGTTTCACGCTGGCCTCGGCGGCTTTTACGGCCGCGAGTGCCTGCTCTTGCTGCGGTTTGCGCAAACCGAGCTCCGAAGGCTTGGCGGTGGTGATTTGTCCCCATTCGGCTTCGGCCACCTGCCCCTGCGCCCTTTCCAAAATAAATTGCGCTCTAGCGGAAGCCAGTGTGGCATTGGCTTGTTCCAGCTGTACCTCGTAATTTAAAGGGTCTATTTGTGCCAGCAGCTCGCCCTTGCGAACCACACCGCCGCGGACAAACGACTCGGAGACTTGAATGATTTCACCCGCGACCTGTGCCAATAAATTGGTGCTGAATTTCGCGTTGACCACGCCTTGAGAGTTAACGCTCAATGTCATGGGCTCTAATTGGATAATTTCCGTAGAAACATAGGGTATCTTAGTTTCCGGCTTTTTTTTATCTGGTGGGCTCTTGGTTGCGAGAAGCCCGGCAACGACACCCGCAGCCAACAAAAGAACCAGAATTGGATAGAGTATTTGTTTGCTATTTTTCATGAATCCCTCGTAACCCTAAACAGTTTTCGTTGTCCCTCATGGTGTCAAAGGCTGGGTGACAACAGGGTAATTTAAGTTAAATTTCTTTTGTAAGTGGGGTGAATGTCGGTCTATTCAGCTTACCCGAGCATTCTACTCGGTTTTCTACCGGCTATTGGTGCCGCTGTGACTGTTGTTAACTGCGAGTGCTGCTTCACCGACGCAAAGTTTTTTAGTAAGTGCTTAATTATATGTTACTAAAGCTAAGCGTGTTTAGTCTTGTTAGCACGCCACTTTTCGGGCTTAGCGGTCTTCGCCGCCTTGATAAGCGCGGCTAATACGCTTTTTTGTAGCCCGCTCAACAACAAATGTTGGCGCTCGCCTACCACCTAAAACTCAAAACCCACAGGTGTATTGGCCTATATTCATAATTTTTAAGGTTCATGATTCTTAAGGTGCATAGTGCTTAAGGTGCATAGTGCTTAAGGTGCATAGTGCTTAAGTGGAATGCAGCGTGGTTTGCGACCGGTTAAAATTTTTGGTTAATTATTTATAAATAACAGGTTAGCTTTTTTCGGCTGCGTAACCGTTGGCCGTTTAATTACCGCATTGTACAGAAACCCTTGCTATTGGTAAGCGACGGTACAATTCATTTAACCTAGTGTAGTGTCTCAAACTAACGTTATATACCCAAAACACTTGAGATTTAGGTGTTAGGAGTGCGCCAATTTTTGTTCTTGGCAAGGCGCGACAACGCAGAATAGCCATTCTATTTAAGGCGGAGCAACGCCGCCAAGGGCACTTAGGGGCGTGCTCATT
>JAHQVY010000004.1 GCA_019634095.1 Cellvibrionaceae bacterium | reverse complement strand
ATTGAAATTTAGGCCTTATGAGCACGCCCCTAAGCGTCCACCGGCTATTAAATGATTGCTTGTAAATTATAGCTTGCGAAGAACCGCTTTTTGAACTTGCAAAACTATTTCGGTGATGTGGTCTTCAATGTGTGTGCTCAGTTTTTTAGCTGTCGAAACTATTTGTTAGCTAAATTAAATTAAAGTGAATTAAGTTAAATGAGTAGTTTAATTTGGTGAATGGTGGTACATGAATGAGTATGAGGGTATTTTTCATCACTATGCAATGTTTTTTGCCTAGATAAAGTGCATGTACCGATTTTGACTATAAAAATAGCACCATATCTAAACAATTTTTTGTTTTGTTTTTTCCTATGCGCAGTGCTGTGCAGCTATAACCTCAAGTGTTAAATAATTTCTATTTTTATATTCAGTTTTATATTTTAAAAATCTTTGTGAGTCGTTGCTTTATATCTCGGCACTACTTGGGTGCTGGCGGGTAGGTAACTGTATTCAAAAATTAATTTATCTTTTGTTAATGTGCTCACTTGTTAAGTTTTTGTCGAAGTAATTGCCCTTGTAGAAAATACTTTGCGGGGTTGTTGGTATTTCTATTGCTTGGCGGAGCTCTATTCTACTCTTAGCGATTAAGAATTGGATGTTAACTAGTGCAGCATAAATTTTTTTAGTGCGGCGCTATTTACAGGGTTTTGATGGAATAGGGCCGCGCAGCAGCTGTGGTCGAGACAATTTAGATTAGCGACGCTATTTACATTTAAGGAAAAACAACAACGTTAAGAAAAAACGGAGCAGGGTTATAGATTCTAATGCTCAAGTGTTACGACTAGAGATAAATTTCACTTAATTAAGCCTCAAGGCCTGTAAATACAAGACTTGCAGAAGCTAAATTAGTTCGGGCATGCAAGCGTCGGTAACGCGTGCATAGCGCCCAGGGAAGGCTTGAGCGGCCTGGACAAGGCGCCGGCCATCCTTGGGGCTGCAGCTAAATTAAGTGCCATTCGACTGAAGATGGAATTGCTTGCAAAGACATAATGTCTTTAGCGTTTAATAAGAAAGTGTTTAATAAGAAAGTGTTTAATAAGAAAGTGTTTGAATTAGGGTGGGGAACAGTGAAAAAATTTAAAAAAGCGATGTTAACTATGCTTATTGGCAGTGCCGCTCCACTATGGCTTTCGAAGCCGGTATGGGGGCAGCCGGAGGAAGAATTCGAAGAAATTGTGGTGACGGGGTCGCGAATTCCTCAGAGCGGCGTTTCCCAGGCCGCGCCGGTATTTTCTATCGATGCCTCGGTCATATCCAATGCTGCAACACCCGATATTGCCTCGATATTGGCGGAGCTGCCTGCAATTGGCTCTACCAACACGTTGGTGGGTAATAATGATTCGAATGCGGATGCCGGTATCAGCTCGGCAGATTTGCGTCGGCTCGGCGCGCAGCGCACTTTAGTATTGGTGGATGGCATTCGTCATGTAGCCGGTGCACCGGGCACCGCTCAAGTGGATTTGAGTACTATCCCGGCCATTTTAGTTGAGCGCACCGAAATTCTTACGGGGGGTGCATCGGCTGTTTACGGTTCCGATGCCGTGAGTGGTGTGATAAACATTATTACCCGAAATAATTTTGAGGGTTTTGAGTTTCGGGCGAGCGGCGCCGCTGCCACCGAGGTGGATACCGACAGCAATTACTCCCTCGACTTTTTAGCTGGAAAAAATCTGTTTGATGGTCGTGCTAACTTGATGTTGTACTTTGGTTACAACGAGGTGAGCCAGGTGATGTCCAGAGATTTACAACACCTAGACAACTGGGGCACCGTTGCAAACCCTGCAGATACGGGCGAAGAAGACGGTATACCGGATCGATTTTGGGTGCCCCGAGTACTCTCTCACCGCATTAATTCGACGGGCGTGGCCAACCCTTTTGGCGGCAGTGGTGAGGTTTACACTTTTGATAACGATGGCAATCTGTTGGTGCAGCAAAGCCCGGAACTGATTAACAGCGCTGCTTTTGGCAGTTTTCCCAACGGCTGCGATTACTGCTTTGGAAATGAAGAGTACGAAAATTGGCTGCCTGGGGTAGAGCGGTTTAACCTGCAAACCAAAGCCAGCTACGATTTTTCCGAGTCGCTGCAATTCTATAGTGAGCTTAAATATATGAGTGCCGATATTGTGCAGCAGTTTCAGCCCTCATTTAGGTTTGGTGGCATTTCTATAAATGTGGCAGATAACCCCTACTTAAGCGATTCGGCCCGGCAAACCCTATTGGCAACCTTAGGCGACGGGGAAAGCACGGTGGAAATGTCGAAATTTTTTGATGAGTTGGGCAATCGCAGTGCAGCAAATGACAGGGCGAGTTATCGCTTTGTTACCGGTTTAAACGGTCGCTTTGAGCTGGCAGATACCGAATATAGTTATAATATTTTCTACAATTATGGGCGTACGGAAAACCAGCGGCTTACACTCAACGATTTAATTCCTGGGAATTTCACCGCAGCCGTAGATGCCGTGAATAACAACGGCAATATCGATTGCCGAGCCAATGTGGCCTCGCTCCAGCCGGAAGGTTATGAGAGCCCCGCCACCGTTGATGCAGATAATTGTGTGCCCTACAACCTCTTTGGTTTTGGCCAGCTTTCGCAAGAGGCGCGCGATTGGGTAACGGCGGATGTACGCCGAGACGATACCATTAGCCAAAGTAACTTTGGTGCCAGCGTGGTCTTCGATACCGGCAGCTATTTTACGCTACCTGGCGGCCCGGTTGGCGTGGCGCTGGGTGTGGAATACCGCAGAGAAACCTCGAAAACACTTACCGATGAACTCACCAAAAGTGGTGTTTTACTGGGTGCGGCTACGCCAGATGCCTCTGGTGAATTCGATGTTTCCGAGGGCTTTGTGGAGTTTAAGTTACCGATTTTAGCGGAGGCGGCGATGGCCCACGAACTCACGGTCGATCTTGCCTATCGGGCTGCAGATTACGATCCATTTGGCAGTGTCGATGCCGCGAAGTTCTCCTTGCTCTGGGCACCGGTTGCCGATATTAAACTGCGTGCCACATACGGCGAAGCGGTGCGTGCGCCAAATATTGGAGAGGCTTTTTCGCCCCAGTCCCCGGGTTTCGCGAACATAGCTGACCCCTGCGATGCCGATTCGATCAATGACGACCCGGATCGTGTAGCAAATTGTGCGGCGCTAGGCTTGTCCGTTGGCTTTGAGGCGAACGACAATATGAGTATCGATACTATTTCAAGTGGCAATCCCGATTTAACGCCGGAAACTTCCACTTCCACTACTGGCGGTATTGTTTATGTACCGGCTTTTCTCGAGGGTTTTTCTCTTACCCTCGATTACTACAGTATTGAAATTGAAGATGCGATTCTAGAGGTAGAGGCTCAGGATATTCTCGATAACTGTGTGGATGCCACCGGCGGTTTGGACGATCTTTTTTGCTCCTCCATAGACAGAGACCCGGAAACAGGCGATGTCGATTTAGTGCGTTCCGGTTTTGTCAACGCCTCTATAATTGAAGCGGAAGGCATAGAGCTGGATATGCGCTATCTCTTTGATCTCGACAGCTTCGGCGCCCCCGGTTCCTTGGATATACGTCTATTTGTAAACCATGTATTAGACTTAAATGTTTTTGAATTTCAAAGTCGCCCCGATGAAATTAATGTAGATGTGGGCGAGGTGGGCGACCCTGAATGGCAAGCGTTATTTTCCAGTACCTATTTATTGGGGGATTTAACACTGAGATACGCAGCGCGCTTTATCGATAGAAGCGCTACCATTGATGTGTCTCCTGGGGCTGATATCCCCGAAGATCAGTCGCCGGCATTTATCGAATCTGTTACCACTCACGATATTTCTGCGGCTTACGCCTTTAATAATAAAACCTCGCTATTGTTTGGTGTGAGAAACTTTACCAATAAATTGCCGCCGCCGCGCACCGTTGACGCGATTTATGACTCCATTGGCCGGCGCATGTTTGCCGAGCTTAAATATCAGTTTTAATCTGCCGGTAATGTATGTGCTTGCGGTGGCGGTGGTGCGTGAATTTTTGTGCTTAGCTGGGGGGGCTTACACGGATGTGAGGCGCGAGTGCAGCATTGCTTTCGGCGCCTGGTCTTAATCATTCTGTTAATCATTCATTAATTAACTGTTGAGATAGCGGCAAGGCGTCGAGCCTTATTTATTCATCCTTGCTTTGTGGTTAATAGCAAGCAAATAGGCTCTCGAAAGTAAGATGCTGTGGTGGATTGATGGCTTTGAAATCTGAGTTTACTTGGCCTATCAAATACATTAAAGTGAATTACTTTCTGGTTATGGGTATGGTCGGAGATTTTATGGAGCGGTTAATTAGTGCATTTATAGTTCTATTAATGGTGGGATGTGGCGGCGGAAGCGATGGTTCTACCGACAGCGAAGTGAGTGGTATAAATGATATTGTCGGCTTGTGGGACGCAAGCGAAGAACGCGACGAGGGTAGGGACGAGATTATTGGGGCATTTCTTCATCTGGCTCTTTTTCTGTTTATGACTATTTTGGTGATGCATTTGATGAGGGGCCGAACTGCTACGTCATTGCGGAAGGTTTTGGACGGATAACAAGTTTGGGTGGGAATCTTTTTAACCTCCAAATTAATGAACCTGAGGAGGTTTCGAGTGTGGATATTGAAGTTTCCAAAGCGGGCGAGGATCTAATTATAGACTTTTTAGATGAATCGGGCGATGATCCGGTTAGACTCCCCCCATCTTCGCTTTCTATAGCAACTATTCGTAGCATGGCGTGTGATGTATCGGATATTTCAGGTCAGGCCAAGGTTTCTGAAGCTCAACCGGATATCACGAAAAAAGTGCTTCGTTTTCTTGAATAAAATAGCGCCAGGGTGGGATGGCACTTAATTTAACTGCAACCCCTGGAACACCCTCACTACGATCCAACTGATTAATTTGGGATGATATCGATTCTACGTCTGCTATAAGTGGTTGACCTTGAGTTGACAATTCGATAAATGCCTAGTAGCGTACTTCTGCGCTTACACTAGGCTTTACCACTTATCTGAATGTTTCTTCGCCTAGAAAGCTATCCGCTCGCGATTTGTGAGCGCCAGTAATACCTAGGTCAGCAATATGAGAGTTGCCTTCAAGCCCAAAACCCAGACGCCCTTAGATTACGCCTTTATCGCTCCGGCCATATTGCTGTTGCTATCGTTTACCTTTGGCCTAATTCCGGCATTATTTTGTTTTCTGAACAAAACGCTTTTTGCGTATTTATCGCTTGCTATGTTTATTATTT
>JAHQVY010000182.1 GCA_019634095.1 Cellvibrionaceae bacterium | reverse complement strand
TGGAGCACGATTTTGGCGATCGCGACAGAGACAGCGCCTTCGACTTTATGCAACTTCGCTTTGCTGAACAGGGCCACAAACTGCCCATATTATTTAAGCAATATGCGGCATGCTATGAAGCTGGCGGGTTTCAAACCATCGTATTTAGTGTCGACCCAGACTTTGGTGATTGCCTCGATGGATTATGTATGGGTGATATCAGCAAGCTAAAACAGGGCAAGCGTCGACGCTACTTTACCGACCCGGCAAGCCAGCAAGCTTAGGCACGCCTTACTTATTAGGCACGCCGTTCTTATTAGGCACGCCTTAGCCAAAGGGATGCGGGTGAAGAGCTTATTGGCAGAGATTCAAGCTAAGAGCGATTAGGCTCGATTCCCTTTGGCGACCGCGCCTGGTTGTTAGCTATTTTATCGCGCGTTTCTTGTTTTTTTCTTTCGCTTTTTCGAATCAGAACATAGGTGGCGCCGGCCCCGCCGTGACGTTTTTGAGCAGAGTGAAACGCTAGTACCTGCTCCATTTGCGGCAACCAATGGGCGACGCAGCTTTTCAACAGCGCCGGGTGCTCGCGACCCAGGCCCTTACCGTGAGTAATTAGTGCCGCACGCACATCGTTTTGCACACAGTCGCTAATAAATTGATATACCGCGGTACGCGCCTGCTCTGCGGAGAGCCGATGCAAATCCAAACGGGCATCAATGGTATATTTAGCAAGGCGCAAATTTTTGAACACGCCATGCTGCACCCCCGTGCGCTGAAAACTCAGTACCGCGAGGGGGTCGACCATTTCCACCGCGGAGCTGGACAAAGGGTCACTGTCTGTTTGAACTTGCTCGCTGGCCGCCTCGCGACGCCAGGCTTTATCGACTTTAGAATCCGCTGCTATCGCTACCCGTTTCTCAACAGTAAGGGGTTGCACATCATCGCCGACCAGCTCACGAAAATCATCTTCATCCGACATGACCGCCTCTTTTTATGCCCCCACAATTCTATAGCAGGGAACGTATTCTTGAGTGGGAATTTTCATACGGTGCTGCGCGATAAACGACTGCAGTAATTTTTCCAAGGGACGAATGATAGACGGATCGCCGTCGATCTCATAGGGCCCTTTTTCGGCCACCGCGCGAATACCATTTTGTTTAACGTTACCGTCGACAATACCGGAAAAAGCTCGGCGTAAACTCGCCGCCAGCATGTGGGGCTCTTGGCCTTTGTGCAAGTTCAGGCTGGCCATATTTGTATGGGTTGGCAAGAATGGCTGCTGCAAATCAAAATCGATATGGAGCAACCAATTAAAATAGTAGGCGTCCTGAGTCTTGCGACGAAAGGCTTTAATATCAGACATAGCCTGCTTCATTTTTCTGGCCACCAACTCCGGATCATCAGTAATTATCTGATAGCGCGACTGTGCGCTCTTACCCAGCGTGAGGCCAATAAATTCATGAATTTGGCCAAAATATTCCTCGGCGCTTTTCGGGCCGGTAAAAATCAAAGGAAAGGGCACCTCGCGATTTTTAGGGTGCAGCAAAATACCCAAAATATACAAAATTTCTTCGGCGGTTCCCGCGCCGCCCGGAAACACCGTGATCCCGTGTGACAAACGCACAAACGCTTCGAGGCGTTTTTCTATATCCGGCATAATCACCAACTTATTGACAATGGGGTTGGGAGATTCTGCCGCGATAATTCCGGGTTCGGTAATACCAATATAACGTCCTGGCTGACGCTGTTTCGCGTGACCAAAGGTGGCTCCTTTCATTGGGCCTTTCATGGCTCCAGGCCCGCAGCCAGTACAAATATCCAAACCCCGCAAACCCATTTGGTAGCCGGTTTCTTTAGAGTAATCGTACTCAACCTCACCGATGGAATGCCCCCCCCAGCAGACAATTAAATTGGGGTCTAGCTTGCCTTTCATAACACCCGCATTACGCACAATGTGGAAGACCGCGTTCGTGATACCGTGACTGGAATTAAAATCGATATCCCGACTTATCTTCAGCTCATTGTTGATGTAAATAATATCGCGCAGCGCGGAAAACAAATGTTCTTTGATGCCGTAGACAATTTCACCATCGACAAAGGCTTGTACTGGAGCGTTGTCCAGCTGCAGCTGAATACCCCGCTCCTGGGCGATAATGTCGATTGTAAAATCGTGGTATTGCTCGAGAACTTCCTCGGTACTATCGGTTTCCGCCCCCGTGTTGAGCGCAGCCAAGGTACAGCGGCGGAACGTTTCGTAAACCTCCGTATCAATTTTATTAACCAAGTGGGCCACTTCTTGCTGAGATAACAAGTAAAGGGTTTTATCGGGTGTAATTCGGGCTGAAACTTTTGTTGCCACTACAATTTTCCTAACAATAACGATGGTGAATGGTGCCTTCAAACAGATGCATACATTGAGCGTCATGCTCAACTTACCGATTGCGCTTAGTATCGGGCGATGTTGCGCGGCACCCTGCGCGCTAACTATCGGGGCCTTCAGAAATCCAAGTCCATCACGGGTACTCACATCGGCAAAGCGCATAGAGCTCCTCGACCTAAGGCTTTGCGCCTTTTTAATGATAGGTCGATGTCCATAGCTTGCATAGCGATCAAACCTAGTTTCAACAAACGAGCAACCCAGCGGCGCGACTGAAAGGCTGACGGGCGCGATGTCGGTCCAATCGCGCCCAGCCCGCACACCCAGAAGCGGCCTACTACCGGTTACTGGTTAAGCCGATTATCAATCAGCTCGTCCACCGCTCCAGGGTCGGCCAAGGTCGAGGTATCACCCAGATTCTCCAACTCATTGGCGGCAATTTTGCGCAGAATGCGTCGCATAATCTTGCCTGATCGGGTTTTAGGGAGGCTTGGCGACCATTGAATCAAGTCCGGTTTGGCGATGGGGCCAATCTCGGTTTTACACAATTCGAGTAACTCCGCTCGCAGCGCCTCACCGGGCTCGCAGCCGCTCATCAGGGTGACATAAGCATAAATCCCCTGCCCTTTGATATCGTGGGGGTAACCCACCACCGCCGCCTCGGCAACCGACGGGTGCAAAACAAGGGCGCTTTCCACCTCCGCTGTACCCATGCGGTGCCCGGATACATTGAGTACATCATCCACCCTGCCCGTAATCCAGTAATAGCCATCGTCATCGCGGCGCGCACCGTCACCGGTAAAATAATAACCCGGAAAGCTTGAAAAATAGGTCTGCACCATGCGCTCGTGGTCGCCGTATACCGAGCGGATTTGCGCGGGCCAGGAGGCTTTAATCGCCAGATTTCCTTCGCAAGCCCCCTCAAGTTCCTCGCCTTCGCTATTTAATATCACCGGTTCCACACCAAAAAACGGCAAGCTGGCAGAGCCCGGCTTCAAGTCCGTCGCCCCCGGTAGAGGCGTGATCAGGTGTGCGCCGGTTTCGGTTTGCCACCAGGTGTCGACAATCGGACAACGCTCCTCGCCCACCACCTTGTAATACCACTGCCAAGCCTCTGGGTTTATGGGCTCTCCCACTGTGCCGAGTATGCGCAGCGTGCTGCGCTTGGTGGCGGTAACAAAGCTGTCTCCCTTGCCCATCAGCGCTCGAATCGCTGTAGGTGCAGTGTAAAAGGTACTCACCTGATGCTTATCACACACCTCCCAACAACGCGCGGGCGTGGGATAAGTGGGTAGGCCTTCAAACATCAAGGTGGTAGCAGCGTTGGCTAGGGGCCCGTAGAGAATATAGGTATGGCCGGTAACCCAACCGACATCGGCGGTACACCAGAACACCTCCCCCTCGCGATAATCGAACACGTACTTATGGGTCATGGCCGCCTGCAGTAAATAGCCACCCGTGGTATGCAGCACGCCCTTGGGTTTACCGGTGGAACCGGAGGTGTAGAGAATAAACAGAGGGTCTTCCGAGTCCATGACTTCGGGCTGGCATTCGGCACTGGCGGTGGCAGTTGCTTCGTGGTACCAAATATCTCGCTGATCATGCCATTCAATCTCGCCGCCGGTGCGCTTCACCACCAATACGCTCGACACCTTGGGGCATTCGTTCAGGGCCTGGTCGGTATTGGCTTTGAGGGGAATTGTACGGCCACCGCGCACCCCCTCATCGGCGGTAATCACGGTGCGACAGTCACAATCCAAAATACGGTCTCGCAGGGAACCGGGCGAGAAACCACCAAACACCACCGAATGCACCGCGCCAATACGCGCGCAAGCTAGCATGGCATAGGCAGCTTCCGGAATCATAGGCATGTAGATACAAACGCGATCGCCTTTAGCCACACCCCGCTGTTTTAGTACATTGGCTAACTTGCAAACTTCTCGATGCAATTCGCTATAGGTAATTTTTTTATCCTGAGTCGGGTCATCCCCTTCCCAAATGATCGCCACTTGCTCGGCTTTGTGTGTCAGATGGCGATCGATACAATTGTGCGCGACATTTAGTTTACCGTCGATAAACCAGCGGGCATCGCCAGTTGTAAAGTCAAATTCTCTCACCTTGCCCCAGGGCTGATACCAATCTAGAAACGCCCTGGCCTGCTCAGCCCAAAACGCTTCCGGTTGCTCGATGGAGCGTCGATACTCTTTCAGGTAAGCGTTTTTGTCGATATGCGCTTGACGGGCAAGGGATTCTGGGACGGGATAGCTTTGCTCAGACATAAAAACCTCCAATATTTTATTGTTAAATCAGGTTAGCTCAGTTCAATTGCGAAGCACGCAGTTGTCGGCAATGATTAACCCCGCAATCAGGCTCGCCGCTTACACAGCACCCGGGCTGCTGTACTGCACATACCCCAGCGCCCGATAACACTGAATACTTTCAATACTTTGTGCAGCAAAAATATCTAACAGTTTAAATGGTACGGCATCAGTCTGCTTAAACCTAAATTAATCAGTTGGATCGTAGCGAGGGCGTTCAAGGGGCTGAAATTAGGGTGAAGTTCTAACTTTTGCGGCAAATTCGCAGTCACTGTGCGGGTTATCTACAAGGATCTAGTGTATTTCCGTAGATTTTTGCCCAGCATACACTGGCATCAGATGAACCCTTACAAAGGTTTTTTGCTTTGCAACGCAGCAAAAAACAGCAGGCTATTATTTGTTGTTTGATGCCGAGCTTGTAAAAGGTAGCTGTCTGCACTGTGTTTAGTGCAACTTTATTGCCCAGAATATTTTTCTCGTAGCGGCTTACGACGATCGAAGACCCAGAGTTATATGGCATTTGCGCTCGCTGGGCTGCGCCGCTTAAGCGGCGCCGTTAGCTGCCTGTACGGCAATATTGTCAGAGGTACGATCTACCGAGTTATCTTGATTGAGATACACCAACTTGGGCTGAAAGTCGGCGGCTTCGCGCTCCGAAAACTGCGCGTAGGCCGCGATAATCACCCGATCTCCAACCTGCACCCGCCGCGCAGCGGCACCATTCATTGAGATGATTTTAGAACCCGGCTGCGCCAGAATCACATAGGTTGAAAAGCGCTCGCCGTTATCCACATTGTAAATGTCGATTTTTTCAAACTCTCGCAAACCGGCAAGCTCAACTAGGTCGGCATCAATTGCACAGGAACCGTCGTACCACAATTCCGACTGGGTGACGCAGGCCATATGCAACTTGCCTTTTAACAGTGTGATGTGCATGAGATAATTACCCTGTTTCAATCATTAACTTCGCATTAACTTCGCTACTAGCCACCGGTAAAGCTTCACCCCTAACACGGCAGCCGCAGTCAATCGCCCGCTCGCGCGCCTCAACGCTGCAGCGATAGATTGTCGATTAAGCGCGCAGCGCCGGTATACATAGCGCCAAGCACGGTGATTTGCCTATCGTCAACGGCGGCTAATTGCAGGGTCGTACTGTTGCAAATACTCACGTAGTCCGGCCGAAAACCCGCTTCGCGTATTCTCGCTTTAGCCGCGCCCTGCAAGGCGGTAAAATCGGTATTGCCCTGCACAATTTCCTCGCGCACCCAGCCCAAAGCGCGATACAACTCGCAGGCGCGGGGCCGCTCCTCGGGAGTAATAAAACTATTGCGCGAACTCATTGCCAAACCGTCCTCCTCGCGCACCACCTCACCCGAGATCACCCGCACCGGCAGGTGCAGATCTTCTACCATTCTTCGAATTATAGCTAACTGCTGATAGTCCTTGACGCCAAATACCGCCAGCTCTGGCTGCACGATATTGAACAGCTTGGACACCACTGTGGTCACCCCTTCAAAATGCCCCGGCCGACTCGCGCCGCACAGTACATCGGCCATGCTCGGCACCACCACGCGGGTTTGCTGATCCATGCCGTTGGGGTAGATTTCCACTTCTTCCGGGTGAAACACCATATCGCAGTTGGCATCTTGCAATTTCTGACAATCCTGCTCAAAGGTTCTAGGATAACAATCCCAGTCTTCATTCAAACCGAACTGCAGCCGATTGACGAAAATACTCGTCACCACCACATCACAGTGCGCCTGAGCAATGTTAACTAAGGCAATATGTGCCGCATGCAAATTGCCCATGGTAGGCACTAAACCGATGCGTTTGCCCCGGCTGCGCGCTGTTGCGAGCTCCGCCTGTAAACTGCGGACATGATGAAAGGTTTTCATAGACAGTTACCAGAATTTAGACGCGATTTGGCCGAAACCGCTAAACTAGCATCGATTAAAAAAACGAGCAAATGGCGGACGAGCCAGGATGATGGTGTCAATCGTATCAAGTTTGCCGCTGAGCGCGTCTGCGCAAACTAGCTGTCTTTTTGAAAATACTCCGGCGCCAGATTATCAAAACGCGTAAATTTGCCTAGAAAAGCGGCGCGGCAAGTGCCAATTTCACCGTTGCGCTGCTTGCCAATAATCAGCTCGGCAATGCCTTTATCAGGGCTTTCTTCGTTATAGTACTCGTCGCGGTAGATAAATAAGATCACATCGGCATCTTGCTCAATGGCGCCCGACTCTCGCAGATCCGAGTTCATGGGGCGTTTGTTAGGTCGCTGTTCCACGCCGCGATTGAGCTGTGACAAAGCAATAACCGGGCAGTTGTATTCTTTCGCCAGGGCTTTTAGCGAGCGAGAGATCTCGGATATTTCCTGGGTACGGCCCTCGGATGGGCCCGATAGCTGCATCAGCTGTAGGTAATCGATCATGATTAAGCCCGGGTCGCCATGCTCCCTGGCGATGCGGCGAATGCGCGCCCTCACCTCAGTCGGCGACAGCCCGGCGGTATCGTCAATGAATAACTTCTTGTCCTTTAACTTGCGGGCGGCCATCTCCAACTTAGGCCAGTCTTCTTCTGTGAGCTGGCCGTTGCGCAAGCGGCCCTGATCGATTTTCCCAGTCGATGACAGCATGCGCATCATCAGCGAATCGGCAGGCATCTCGAGGCT
>JAHQVY010000181.1 GCA_019634095.1 Cellvibrionaceae bacterium | reverse complement strand
GGCTAAATTCCATTAACCTAAATAAATCAGTTGGATCGTAGCGAGGATGTTCAAGGGGCTGAAATTAGAGTAAATTTTTTAACTTTTGCGGCAAATTCGTAGTCACTCTACGGGTGCAGCCGCAAAATTGAAAAAACGCTTTAATTTCAGCTCATTGGGCGTCCGCAGCAGATCCAACTGATTAATTTAGGATTAACAAAGCAAAGCCAGAGAACCTAGGGATAAAACATCATTAGAAGAGAGTCTTTACCCTGAGGTTACATAAATTTTTTGGCTTCGGAAGCTAAAAAAGGGGTATTGGTAGCGTTGCACAGAGAATTTATTACGACGAACAGTAAGTCACGCTTGGCAAAGTCGAAAATTTTTTGAGTACGCCGCTAGAAATGTTGCTTTAGAAGCCGCGAAGCGGTTCTGGACCGAAAATTTATACAACGTTAAGGTTGATGCAAAGTTAGAGTTTACTTCTTGGTAGGAACGTGAGGATACCCACTGTGTTAAACCGTCAGCGAGTGACTAGCGGGGCATATTTACCACCGGCATGAAGCGCGAGGTTTGAAACAGAGGGTATCCCCACTAAGCTTCTGTTCAGTAAATGACACCACAGAGTCCCTGCAAAGCTTAAGCTACAAGAAAGCTGCCACTCTTGCATGTATCGATTTTCCGGCCCAAAAACCAAATTAACTAAGTCGGGCTTGCGATCAACCACGCAAGCCTATCTGATTCCTTTTTCTTAGGTAAAACCAGGAAAATAAGGCTATGGCACCCAAACAAGATAACCGCCTCATACACATCAAAACCCCCTTGAGCAAAGATACATTTATTGCCACTAGTATCAACGGCTCTGAAGCCATCAATGCCCTGTTTTCGTATGATGTGAAACTCATGTCGGATAATCACGAAGTAGGCCAGCAGGACCTGGTAGGTAAAAGTGTCACCGTCAGTATTCGACACAATGGCCCAGATAGGCCCCGGTTTATTCACGCCTACGTAAGTCATCTATCCCTGATGGATGTTAACGCAGAAGGTATGCGCAGTTACAGCGTAAACCTAGTCCCGGGGTTTTGGTTTACCCGTTTGGCGAGCAACAACCGGGTTTTTCACGAAATGAGCGTCAAAGATATCTTGCAATCGGTACTGGGTGAATACAATAAAGTATTGAAAACCGATATCAAACTTAACCGCAGTTATTTTACTCGCGAATACTGTGTGCAATTTGACGAGACCGATTTTGAATTCGCGTGCCGCTTGATGTCTGAAGAAGGCATCAATTATTATTTTGAGCACAGCGACGGCAGCCACAAAATGATTATCTGCGACCACAGTCAAAGTTTTTTTGAATGTGATACCGATCCTGTTGAATACGATGGCGGCGGCAGCCAACCCACAAAAGAAACCGTGAGCCAGTGGGACCACCACTTCAATTACCATGTCGGCGGCTTTGAATTCAAAGACTATTGCGAATTCACTCCAAGCAAAGACAACAAAATTCAAGTAAACACCACCACGCCGCTCAACGACAGCTCCGCTTATACCCTACGTCAGTATGGTTTGAATCAGTTCAAGAAAGACCAGCACAAGCACCAGTTTCAAAATAATACACACAAACAGCTCAACGAAGACGCAATGGAACATCAAGAAAGTGGGTTCAATATTGCGCAGGGCAGCGGCAACTGCTGTGCTTTCACCGCCGGAGGGACGTTTCAGCTAGACCACCCGCTGAGCACGGAAAAAGGCCAATATTTGATTACACAGTTGAGCCTATTTGCCTCCGACGGCCACGGCACTCCAACACGCTATTCGAATAAATTCAGCTGTATTCCCGCCAAGGTGTTTCCCCGGCCCGACCACCTTGGCTTCAAAAAGCGCGTGCCCTACCCTCAGGTGGCCGAAGTATTGGAAGTTAAGGCCGCTCCCTCAGAGCGCTCGGATGATTTATTCACTCAGGTCAAAGTTAAGTTCCCCTGGAACAGCGAGCAGAACTCCTGCTGGGTCCGGGTTATGCAGCAATTTGCCGGCAAAAACTGGGGGGCGAATTTCGTGCCGCGTATCGGCCAAGAAGTGGTGGTGAGCTATATTAATGGCGACCCCGACCGACCACTCATCACCGGCGCAGTTTACAACGGTACCAACACCGGTCCCAATTATACCGCCACTCAAAGCGGCTGGAAAACCGAGTACGAAAACAGCGAATTTAACGAATTGCGCTTTGATGACAAAAAAGACAATGAAGAAATATATATGGAGGCCGGTAAGGACCATAATTGGCTGGTGCATAACGACCAAAGCGGCAAAGTCGAAAATGATCAAACGCTGGAAGTTAAAAATAACCGCAGTATCACAGTGACAGACGGCAACGAATCCATCGTAATTGCCAAAGGCAATCAAGATACCAAAATTGGCGGCAATCAAAGCAGCAACGTGGATGGCAATCGCGATACCAAGGTTAAAGGTAACCACTCGGAAAAAGTGACTGGCTCGCAAAATATCTCGGCAACCAAAGGGGTGAAAATTGAATCGCCTACATCGATTGAGCTTAAAGTGGGCGGAAATAGTGTTAAGCTGACGCCTGCCGGTATTGAGATTAAGGGTATTATGGTGAAGGTAAACGGCTCGGCGATGGCAGAAGTAAAAGCCGGCGGTATGCTCACATTGAAGGGCGGCATCACAATGATTAACTAGTGAAGCTTTGACTGTCTCTAATAGGGACAGCACTATGAAGCATTGTTATTTTTCGGCTTGCAAACAAACACCCAGCTAAGCAAATATGAAGAGTAAACTATGACGGATCTCAACAAAATTAAAGCCTTAACCACCGAGGAGCTCATTCAACACTATGAAGTGAGTGAAGAAGCGCAGGCACATATTCTCCCAGAAAATAATCCTCAAATTAATATTGAACTCTTGGCACAGCGGGGCTTATTTCACGATGCGGTCTCTCTCTTGGCGCACGGCCTACCAAAACGTGAAGCGGTTTGGTGGGCCTGCTTAGCCACGCGAGCTAGCATCACCCCAGAAACAGACGAGACCAATATGGCAGCGCTGGTTGCTGCCGAAGCTTGGGTGAAAAAACCCACCGAAGAGCGGCGTATTAAGTGTCGAGACTTAGCTCAGCAAACGCTTTTCAAATCGGCCCCCAGTTGGGCCGCTACTGCCGCTAGCTGGAGCACCGGCAGTTTGTCAAAAGAGGGAGAACCCGAGGTTACGCCGCCAGAGTATCTTTATGCCCATGCGGTTGCGGGCAGTGTTTCTCTGGCCGCAACCGGCAGCGACCCCGAAAAGATGAGCGACAATTACAATCTATTTTTAAAGCAGGGCTTCGATTTAGCAAGGGGCGGTAATGGTCAAGTCGGCACAGACTAAAATTTTTCATATTAATCACGCCATGTAATGAGGAGGTTATCCAATGGGTGCACCCGCAGCTAGAATCACCGATATGCATGTTTGCCCAATGACCACGGGTCCGGTGCCACACGTTGGCGGCCCGATTGCTACCCCCGGCGGCCCAACTGTTTTAATTGGCAAGCTGCCTGCGGCCACGGTCGGAAGCATGTGCGTTTGCGTTGGTCCACCAGACAGCGTTGTGATGGGCAGTGTCACCGTAATGATATGCGGTAAGCCCGCCGCGCGAATGGGCGACACCACCGCTCACGGTGGGAAAATTATCATAGGTTGCCCCACCGTTTTAGTGGGTTAAGCCAACGCGAATAAATCCATGCGCAAGCTGTGTGGCTATATCCACATTCCTATTGCACCGGCAAGCCATGTCGATATTCAAACCGGAACAGCAGGAGTGATCTATACCCAAAACACTTGAGATTTAGGCCTCATGAGCACGCCCCTAAGTGCCCTTAGCGGTGTTGCTTCGCCTTAAATAGAATGGCTATTCTGCGTTGTCTCGGCAATTGCTCCTGCATTGCCCTAATACCTCACATCCCTGTGAGTACCGCCTTGCCAAGAACAAAAATTGACGCACTCCTAACACCTAAATCTCAAGTGTTTTGGGTATATTTTATGGAAGGAATATACTAAAAACGCCACCGCCCAAAGGCCCGCCGTTGGAAAGCTTGATATAGCCAACCCGGTTATCCTGCTTATGATAGGCGGCTATTTTTTCGGCAAAATATAAGCCCAGGTTCGTGGAGCCGCTATTTATTTCGGTAGCCTCCACAAAATGTCCGGGGTTAACCAACATCTCATTAGGATAACCCTCGCCATTATCCGCAATCGATAATTTTAAATAGTCATTTTCCATTTCCGCGCAAATCGCAATTCGATTTTTCGTGTATCGCACGCAGTTAACAATCACGTTGTGAATTACGCTACCCACTAAATCGTGGTCAAAATACCAGCTCATATTGGGGTCACAGTCCATTTCGAAACTAACACCTCCGGTTTGCATCAGCACATGATTTCGAGCAATTTGCTCTTCTAAGATATCCACCACAAAATGCCCATCAATGCGAATGGGCAGAAAATCTTGGGACATGCGGTAAATTGTAAGCAGCTCGATAAGCTCGCCATTTATTCTCGAAGCTTCGTAATGTAAGGTACTAAAGTGCTTGGCCATCTCGGGGTTATCGGGAGGACTGCCGGCAATCACGGACTCCAGTGATGCCAGTAACATACCCACTGAGTTTTTCATATCGTGTACACTAGAAGCGATCACCAAAGAGAAATCTATGCCCTGTTCACTGTCATTGTTTTGCGCCATTACTCAGGTTCCTTTAATGTTCTTTGCCATGACTTTTAGCCGGCTGTAGCGATCGAATTGCGGGTGCTGCTCATCAATCAAGGAATCAACCAATGTGAGCGCAGCAAAACACTGATCCCGCTCATCTTGATTCGCCGTATCGAGTTTCATTTTGCCAATCAGGGATTGCACAATATTCAGCTGAATACCCACATGCTTGGGAAACAGTTTTCTCGCCTTTTCAAAACACTGTAAAGCATCATCATAATTGGCATTATTGTGCAGCACGATACCTTCTTGATTAATCTGCGCAATCCGCTGTATGTTGCTTTCACTAACGGGCTCATTGAGAAAGCAATCTATCTTTTCCAACGCAGACTGATCGCCGATATAATATTCTTGAAGTTCGGCAAGCATCCCCTTGGCTGCCGATTTTTTTCCTCGGGAAAGCAAGGTGGCTATGCGCTCTATGTCGGCATCGATGCCCAGTGTCTGATCCGAAAATAGCGCTTCGGCTTCTTCGAATAACTGGTCGGCAGCATCGGAATGATTTTCCAGCATGTGCACTCGGCTACTCAACAATTTAAATTGCGCCATCTGATTTGGCGTGAGCGCAAAGCGCTGCGAGGCATTTTGTAAAACTTGCAGCGCTTCATCGGCCGTACCTGCAGGTAGGTCCATTTTCTGCTCAGCGGCACTAGCGGCAATTCTAGCGAAGTCGAAATGGTCTTCCGCACAGCCATAGCAGGACAATTCTCCCAGCTTAACCGCGCGCCGCAGAGCTTCAAGTGCTGTGGCAATATCGTTGTTTGAATGGGCAACATCGGCCAGACGCTGCTGCCGCAAAATGGACATGGGAGAAATGTCCACGGAACGCTGCACCGCCGCTTGCATGTGTTTGTTTTCACCTAAACGCTCCCAATTGTCTGCGAGAACATCATAAGCCGGCAAGTACAGGGGACTATCACTGACAATTTTTTCTAACCAAGAACCGGCGATATCAAGCTCGCCCCGCAACTGTTTCACTTTGGCTAGGCCCAACCTAGCCCAATCCAGGGGGCGGGCCTCCAGCGCTTTGGTATACACACGCTCGGCTTTATCTAACTCGCCCATAGCAATAAATTGTTCACCGAGCATTTTCTGAGCAGGTACGGCAAAACGGGATTCTGACAACGAAAGGTCAATTAACAAGTCGACCGCTACGGGAGTGTTACCTTTGCACAGCGCACTGTAAATCGGCTTTAGGGCCTCGCGCTGTTTGAGGAGTCTGGCTAAGCGCTTTCCCAACATATTGCTGTTGATGGGTTTCATCATATAATCGTCGGGCTGGCTATCGTAAGCCGACATTACTATGGAACGACTGGTCTCAGCGGAAAGAATAATAAATAGGCTGCGATGATCTATTCCACGCCTAAAACGCAGTTCTTCCAGGACATGCTGCCCACTGCGACCGACACCCAAATTGTAATCGCACAGCACTACATCAAAGGTGTTTTTCACGCAACTCTCGACCGTCTCTTCAGCTGAAGAGGCAGTGTGTACCTCCACAACACCGAGCTCCGCTAACATTTGGCAGACTGAAGTGCGGAAATTGCTAAAATCATCTGCCACTAAGATGCGTAAATTTTTATACTTGACCACCGACACAAAACCTAGTTATGCATGAACCGCCCAGACACCGCTGTGTTTGAAGAATTGAATGCGTCCCTCGACTCCAGAGCCAAAGCAGACTCAAGCCGAATATTGTTTGCTGAAACATTCGGTCAAAGGCACCCAACATACTCCCTAAGTGTAGTTGATGTTGGCTAAGCGCAGCTGAGGTATCATGACTGCCAACGTCAGCCGACGAGCCTTACTCTTGTCCCCATTCCCTAACTTGCCGCCAATGAACAAAAAACACACAGACCTGCTTTACGCCTCGCCACAAAAGGTGAGTGGCTTTATCTTTGACGACAAAGTCGCCGCCGTCTTCCCCGACATGATTCAGCGTTCGGTCCCCGGATACGGCACCATTATTCACATGATCGGCCAGCTCGCGTCCCGCTACGCCCAAGCCAATTCTCAGTGCTACGATCTGGGCTGCTCTCTGGGCGCAGCCGCAATGGTGATGCGCGAACAGATCGACGCGGGGGTAAAAGTGATTGCCGTGGACAACTCAGAAGATATGATTGCTCGCTGCCGTCAGTCCCTCAAAGACCTCTCCAAGTCAAACCTCGACCTGCGCTGCGAGGATATTCTGAGCACAGAGATAAGCCGAGGGTCGGTGGTAGTGCTCAACTTCACCTTGCAATTTATCGCCCCAGCCAAGCGGCAATCCCTAATCGCAAAGATTTTCAAGGGGATGTTGCCGGGGGGCATTCTGGTGCTATCGGAAAAACTGGCGTTCGACAATAACCATCACAACGAGCTGATGGTTGAATTACATCACTACTTTAAACGTAGCAATGGTTATTCAGACTTGGAAATAGCGCAAAAACGCGCTGCGCTGGAAAACGTTCTCATTCCTGAAACCCTGGATACGCACCAGAAACGGCTCATTGATGCGGGCTTTAAGCACGTCGACCTGTGGTTTCAATGTTTTAATTTTGTATCGATGATCGCCATAAAATAAAGCGCAACCATGATTGACTACTCAGCACTGATTGACTTTTTAGCCAAAAACCCGTCGTTTTCAAAGTGGGCCCAGGCTCTACCCGAGCACATCGCACACGGCTTATCTACGCAACGTTATGGCGACTTGCCCGCTTGGTATCACGCGCTGAGCACATTACCGCCAATAACAACCCGCAATCTCAGTTTCGCGCATCAGGTATCTATCGGCGGTAACGAACAACTCGAACCCGCCCAAAGGCAAACCTTACTTGAGGCCCTGCAGAGCTTATCCCCGTGGCGTAAAGGCCCTTTGCAACTCTTCGGTATTACCATTGATGCGGAGTGGCGCTGTGATCAAAAATGGCAGCGGCTCGCGCAACATATCAGCCCGCTGCAGCACCGCACGGTTCTAGATGTCGGCTGCGGCAACGGCTATTACTGCTGGCGCATGCTCGGTGGTGGGGCGCAGAGAGTGATAGGCATCGACCCCTCGCCACGCTTTGTGCTGCAGTTTTACATGTGCAAGCATTTTACCACTGGACAAGCGGTGGATGTCTTGCCGCTGACCCTCGAAGACTTGCCTGAGAATCTGCAAGGCTTCGACACCACCTTTTCCATGGGCGTACTCTACCACCGGCGTTCGCCCATGGATCACTTGCGGCAGCTAAAAAATAGCCTGAAGCCCGGCGGGGAATTGGTATTGGAAACGTTAATAATCGATGGCAAATTGGGAGAGGTGCTGGTGCCGGAAGGGCGCTACGCCATGATGAACAATGTCTGGTTCCTACCTAGCGTGCTGACACTGGAATCCTGGTTGCGCAAGTGTGGCTACCGTAATATTCGA
The DNA here is from genome assembly GCA_019634095.1 of Cellvibrionaceae bacterium. GTDB lineage: Bacteria > Pseudomonadota > Gammaproteobacteria > Pseudomonadales > Cellvibrionaceae > JAHQVY01. The sequence continues at coordinate 2,738 of JAHQVY010000181.1, read as the reverse complement.
TGCATTAGTGTTAATCAAACCAGCACCAACGAGCAGCGAAGCACCGCCTGGATGCAGTTTCAATCGTTAAAAGATTTTTTGCAGCCGGGCGATTTCAATAAGACCGCCGAGGGTCACTCTGCGCCGAAGCGAGCGATTATTATCGCCGAAAAACCGAGCTAAGTTACACACCACTTACATGGGCCAGAATAATCTTAAATAAATCAGTTGAATCGTAACGCGGGCGTCTAAGCGACCAAAACCAGTGAGAATTTTTCACTTTTTGGGGCACATTCGATATTGAATCCATTTAGTCACTCAACGTGGATAGTCACCCAACTTGCACCCAACTTGGACAGTCACCCAACGCCGACAGCCAAAGAAATGAATTGGCTCGTTCGTGCCTGCGCATGGGTCCTTCGCAGCAGATTCAGCGATTTTTTTAGGACGATTTTTTTAGGACAATCACCAAACAAAACCGTATGTGCTAAGGGCAACACATTGAAAGCCAGGGCCCGCTTAAAACAGCAGCACCCCCCCCCAAACCACGCCGAAAAGGATGAGGCTGATAAAAACCGCAGCGGAGGCCATATCTTTCGCGCGGCCGGCTAACTCATGATGCTCGTAGCCGACACGGTCAACCACCGATTCAATTCCCGAGTTCAATAATTCGACAATCAAGACTAACAGCATGGCGCAAATTAAAGCGACGCGTTCCAACACGGTGACATCCACCCAAATCACTACCGGCGTTAGCAGCAGCCCCAAAATGATTTCTTGTCGGAAAGCAGCCTCGTAGCGATAGGCAGCAACCACGCCTTTGTACGAATAGAAACCCGCCTTAAACATGCGGGTAACACCGCGATTCTTGTAGCCACTTCTTGTTTCGCTCATATATCTAACAGTTAATACACTATAAGAGTTATAAAACATACGATATGCCAAGGCACAGACCAAGCAGCGGCCGGCACCCTGCGCGTTGTTCGCCAATGTGTCTCCATCGTTGCATGACTCGGCAAGTCAATTGTGTATAGCAGCGAGAACAGCTGCCCACCGAGGAGTAAAAACGATTAAAACTCTTAACAAGTTAACGGAGTCGTTACGCCGCCCAACATATTCGTAACATTCATTGAATTACGCATTCCCTCAAAAATCACTCAGTAGCGATACATTAATCGTCCAAATCAGCAACTTCGATATCTAAATCAAACTCCAGCACTAGCTGCCGACACCATCGATTTAGGCGGTCGCCGGTCAGCTCCGGTTGCTGATCCTCATCAATGCCCAAGCCAACGAATTTATCCTGGCCCTGGATGCACGCTTTAGATGCGTCAAATTCATAAGTAGCGGTGGACCAATGACCAACAATTTCGCCCCCATTAGCCAACACCACATCGTGTAGCATCCCCATTGCATCGAGGAAAAAGTCACCATAACCAAATTGATCGCCGAGGCCGTACAAAGCGACTATTTTGCCCTTGAAATCGACCTCGGCAATATCACTCCAAAATTCTTCCCAATCGGACTGAATTTGGCCGAAATCCCAGGTCGGTATACCGAGAATAAATTTATCGTAACCGGAAAAGTCTAGCTGGGTTGCGTGGGCAATATCGTGTAGATCGATGACCGACTCGCCAAAGCGTTGCTGAATCCTATGGGCCACCGCTTCGGTGTTACCATCGTCGCTGCCAAAAAATAATGCTAATTCGGCCACACTGTCCTCATACTCTAATTAAATGCTGGGTGAACCGGTTTTTTCGACACCGATTGTCGGCGTTTTTCTAACGCGTTTTTTTTGCGACGCCCTGCCTCGCAGGTACCTAAAAAGCCCAAAAACAGCGACCAAAAGCAGCAAACTCAACACCATGGAAATGACGAGTGGTACACCCGCCCGCTCAAAGTTACTGTCAAAAACGCCCTCGAAAAGTGACATCAACCACGCCGGAGATAGAAACTCTCGCTCGGCACTGCTGTACCACGGCGTGAGAAAAAAAACCGCAATTAGCAGACGTAAACCATAGCGTAGAAGCAGCCACGGTAGATTTCTCGTGATATACCACAGCACTGCGAAAAATATAGCAAAGCCACCGAAGTACCATAACCAAGCAACTAGGTAGTCGTTTTCAAAAAACATACGATGTAACTCAATTTCGCCAGGAGGCGCCACTTGTGATCAGCTGGAGGTCTGCTGCATCAGCTATACAAATGCAGCAAAATCAAACATTAACCGCCAGAGTTTATACAGTATACCGGTTCTTTTCGAGCTTTTTTAACCGCCGGCGAGCAAAATAAGACCCGCCTGCGGGAGAGTATCTTCCAAATTTGACCGCCATCGCCAATGGTTAAATATTAACCGCACTATTGCGCGGAACACAGCGAGATTCGAAACCACTGCGTTGCTCAGCAGAACCCGGCCCGAATATTTTACCAGTAAACCCCAAATGCGGGTTTGACGCGAAGATACAAGCCTATTTACGGCGTTCCAGCTCTGATAATCCTAAATAAATCAGTTGGATCGTAGCGAGGGCGTTCAAGGGGCTGAAATTAGAGTGAATTTTTTAACTTTTGAGGCAAATTCGTAATCACTCTACGGGTGCAGCCGCAAAATTGAAAAAACGCTTTAATTTCAGTTCATTGGGCGTCCGCAGTAGATCCAACTGATTAATTTAGGATAATTGCTCCTGATTGCGCGCAGCCCGGCTGCTGCCGGTACCTCTGGGAACAATGGAGCAACCTGTATTTCTTTTCGATTAGTCGGT
>JAHQVY010000180.1 GCA_019634095.1 Cellvibrionaceae bacterium | reverse complement strand
CGCGAATTTAAATAAGCTATTGCTTGGGGCGGCTCTATAAAAGAGCGATGGAATATCGAAGTTAAGCAAAACAGTGGTTTTGTTAGTGATAGGTTTAGTGATAAATATTTGGATGTGAGTAGCCCCTTACTTCGGAGCCCCCGTAGATATGGCGCGCTTGAGAGGATTCGAACCTCTGACCGCCTGGTTCGTAGCCAGGTACTCTATCCAGCTGAGCTACAAGCGCGTGTCGGTTGCCTGCCGTTGCACAATTTATTCCGATGTTGCCAGCGTTAAATCACAGCAGTGCGAGGGCGCGTATATTAGGTACTTCGGCTATCTTAGTCAATACCTGGGGGTTAAATTCCCTGCATTTCTCCTCAAGACAGTCTCGCCGCGATTTCCACTTAGTACTTATTGATTAAAGGCCGTTAAAGCACCCTGAAGCGATTTGGGATGCCTGTAACAGGTTCAGTTTGTGTAAAAATTGGACTTTGGTTGCTGGCGCGGGATCGAGTGAGTAATGTCGCTTGCTTAAACCTAAATTAATCATTTGGATCGTAGCGAGGGCGTTCAAGGGACTGAAATTAGAGTGAATTTTTTAACTTTTGCGGCAAATTCGTAGTCACTCTACGGCTGCAGTTGCAAAATTGAAAAAACGCTGTAATTTCAGTTCATTGGGCGTCCGCAGTAGATTCAACTGATTAATTTAGGTTAAAAGCCGTTCTTTTAATAGGCGCCTTTGGCAAGGCAATGAGAATTTTGCAAATGCTTGGGCCAGGGAGACATCCAGTATTTATCGATATGTGTCGGTGTCCAAGGCGGGGCGTAGGGATTACAAATTTTAAAATATCGCCGTTTTTTCAGTTGCAGATGATTCAGGGCTGTCGCGGTTTCTGGGTGTGAATAGAAAAACTCATCAAAGCTACCATCTTCAAAAGCCACTTTGAGCCCGTACTCGAGCCGCTGCGCCAGCGCAATGTTGTGTTTGTTTACATAAAATGCGGAGAAACTCGGGTAGAGAATGGCAAAGCTTTTTTCTACGGCAATGGGCAGGTGAGCATAAATTTTTAATTCGGTAAAAAGTTGCATAGAGCCCCTAGGCAAGTAATCGAATCGCTGATGCGCTAACATGGAGGGCAGTGGTTCGGTAGAAAAATGTGTTTTTACCTTTAAGCCCGCATCCCTCATTATTGCAACGTCTTGCCAGTAAGCGCTTTGGCCGGCAGCTAAACTTCGCAACTGGTTGAGGTTTTTTACGCGCGAGAAAAGTTCTTGATCTCCCTGGCGAATAAACGATAGGCGCATGCCCATAAGGCCTTTGTCAGTGGGGATTTTTACCGGTAAGAACAGCTTATCGCGCTCTTGGGTTGCTGTTAAATGTATAGCATTAACGTAGCGGTTGTTCTGTAAATGGTTTTCGATGCGTCGTCTGGGCAGGTCTTTATCCAGCAGTTTGGCGCTGCAGGGGCCGAATTTGTCAATGGTTTTTTCTAGTAGCATTTGCAGCAGTTGAAAACTGTAGGTTTTTTCCGGTGTATTACCTTTAAATTTTACAGGTACCACAACCACGGGTGTGGGGGAATTGTCGATGCGCGAGCAGGCGTGGGCGGCAATGGGCAAGCTGAGCAGTATTATTGCGATTGCAGCGAGGGCGTTGTTTGTTGCAAAGAGATCGATTCGCGGCAACGCCGTTTTGCATCTATTCAGCAGGCACCTATTCAGCAGGCACCTATTTAGCATGTACTTATGCAGTATGCAATGTAATGTTCCCGGTGGATTTACCGGTAGCAATACGGCGCTAATTAGGCACCGGTATTCATGATGTGCATTAAACATGTACCTTCTACCTTTGTTTTTCCGTTTTTTTGCGCAGTTTTTTTCTAAATGGTTCCAGCTCGCTGCTATACCCGCGGCGTTGAGCTTTAGCGGTTTAAAGCCGGCGACTTAAACCCAGGCAAAGGCGTTTCAAAGAAAGTGGCGCAAACAGCTGCTTGCTATAAGCTTATGAATTGGCGTTTACTTTTTTTGCAAGAAATATCGCATCAAATTGGCTATTCAATTTGGTCGTGGCGGCGTTTTAACGTTTGCTTACGATATTGCCTTGTCCGCATAACCTGCGTGCAAAAATCACGCCCGGGGCAATGTAGTGGGCGATATTTAGCTACGCTTATGTCTGAGGGTGAAGTAAATCTTCTGGCATCGGCTTAAAGCATTGGCCTAATTATTATGATTGCTGTGTTTGTTGTTGTGCTTGCTGTGCTTGGAATACTATTTTTGCAATTTGGTTTTATCGATGAGTTTATCCATTTCCGACCAGAGTGCTTCGCAAAGGCCTGGGCGATAAGCCGACTTTTTAAAACAATCGTGTTCGCTTTGATACATGTTCATATGTTTTTTACTTCTGTTGACTAGAGACGCCTTGATGTTAGCTAGCCTATCGGCGGCTTTTACAATCAAAGCTAATTCTAGTTCGCCGTGCACCGATGCCATCTTTTTGTAGGTTTTCGCTTTACGCAGTTTACGGGTTTCCCCCGGTTCATCAGTGACTATTTCCACACAGTCTGCGACAAATTCACTAAAGTTTTCTTGGATTTCTTTTATGGTAGTCGGGGTGTCTTCGACAACGTCGTGGAGGTAGGAAATCACCACCGCGCGCTCTCCAAAATCGGCGGCCAACTTTGCGACGTCGTCTAAGTGAACCCAGTAAGGATGTTGGCCGTAGCTTTGGTTTCCATGGCGTTCAATAGCAAATTCTCTCGCTTTGTCGATCATGTTCATCAAGGTTTACTCCGCCCGATGTTAAAGCTTAATTTTAGCATAGCGTCGAGATTGCGAATACATTTGAAAATACTTTTAACAGGGGTTTTAAAAATGCATACTTATAAAAAAATCTTAATTTTGTTAAAGGTTTTGATTGCCCTTGTAGCCGTTCCGCTAATGGCTCACCCGCCAGATGCCAGTGTTTCTCAGCAAATGAATCGCTGGTTGGAAAGCCTTGCTAAACTCGAGGTTGAGGTGTTGTTTCCCTACGATGACGCAGAGCGTACTGATTTCCAGTGGGTGCCTGCCGTGCGTGCCGGGGTTGCGCTTAAGTTGCTCGACGAAGATCAGCGACACCAGCTACGAGATATTCTTCATCGCCTGTTAAGTAAAGCCGGCGCGGTAAAACTCGATGGCATTATTGCCACTGAGGCTGCCTTGGGTATTCTCACTAAGTCGCCCAGCTACCGAGATCCTGGCAAATACTATACCAGTGTGTTTGGCAAGCCTGGCAGCAAGCAATGGATGCTCAGGTTTGAGGGCCACCATTTGAGTGTCAATTTGAGTTTTAGGCGCGATCGCCTAGTATCCGCAACGCCGCTATTTGTCGGTGCCAACCCAGAAACCATTCCGCAGGGCCCAGACAAAGGTTTGCGCGCACTGGCCATTGAAGTCGATCGTGGGCGGGCGCTGTATCGCTCTCTCGATCGCGATCAGCGCAGCCAAGCTAGCGGCAGCGATGAATGGTTTGGGGGGTTTTTAACAGATGCGGGCACGCGTCGAGCAAATTTGGGCAAGCCGGTTGGCATTGCCGTTGCCATGCTGACCGCGCCCCAGCAAAATCAATTAAAAGGCCTGGTTCAGGCCTATGTATCGACTATTAACCAATCCTTTGCCGAGAAATATCTGGAAGAACTCTGGCAAGCAGAGAAGCAATCCCTGCGTTTTTTTTGGCGGGGCGGGGTTCAAAGTGGCGAAAATTTTTATTATCGAGTCAGTGGCAAGCGTTTGTTAATTGAAATGGATGCCCACTCCGGAGCCAGTCACTTGCACGCGGTATGGCGCGATCAAACCACGGATTTTGATCTTTAGCCTACCGTGCAATTCGCCCTGCCAACACTGAGGGGCTTATGCGTCGCACACGCAAGCCCCCGGCGCTGTAATTAGTTGCCCGGCGCAAAGGGAAAGCGCAACGATTGATAGTATTCTAAGCTGTGCTCCGGCTCTCGAGTGCCTTTGGGCAGCTCGCGCCCCGACACCGCTTTAAAATAGGCCAGGCTGGCATCCCGCCACCAGCGCGCTTCGCGAGCTTGGATTTTTAGACGTGCGCTGATAGACGCGAAACGCTCGGGGTCGACAAAGCTGCGCAATTTTTGCCAATCCGCTTGAAACTGCTCCACCTCGCTTACCCCCTGGTCATAATGCGCCACCAGGACTTGCCACAGGGTTTTGCCCGATGGCATCAGGTGCTCGTAGGGTAGGTGATGAAACCACAGCAGCAGCTCTTTGCCCACGGCGTTGGGGTCGCCGTAACGCTGTGCCAGTATCGGTGCGTATTGGCTAATGGCGTTGCTGCCCTTCGGGCCGCGGTCGAAGCCGATGCCGTTTTTGTCGGCGCGGTGATAATAGGTGGGGTTCCACTCCGGACGAGCCAGTTCGGCCACCCACGGTGCTGGGCCGTAGTGGTGACCGGTGCCCATCAAGTGGGTCAAGCCGAGGGGGGTCATATAATTGACCACCGCCTCTCTGGAGCGCAGCATGATATCTCGAGCGGGCTCGACAAATTGGCTTGCTGGAGTGAAGCTAAGCCGCAGCCATTCGCCGGCGATATCTCGGGCCTTGGCATTAACATTCCAGGCCATGCGGCCAAAAGCGAACCAGTTTGACTGATCGAAAATAGAACCGCTCCAGCTGCGGTGCATGCCGGTGTTGGCGACCCCGGCGACGCCGCTGAGCGTATGCTGATACAGGCTGCCATCGGCGACTTTGGCGACGCTGGAGCCGGCCCCTTGCCCATGGGTATCTTCTTGCAGCACTTCTTCGTAGAGCGTACCGAGATAGGCGAGGTGGGTGGAAAAGCCGAGGTACTCTTTGGTAATTTGCAATTCCAACATCAGCGGCGTTTTTTGCATTGCGCCGAACAGGGGGTGAAAGGGCTCGCGGGGCTGGAAGTCGATGGGGCCATTTTTTACTTGAACCAGGACATTGTCAGCAAATTGTCCATCGAGTGGCATAAACTCATTGTAAGCTTGCTTGGCGCGGTCTTCGGCATTGTGCTCGGAATAGACAAAGGCGCGCCACATCACCACGCCTCCATGGGGTGCCAGGGCCTCAGCCAGCATATTGGCGCCATCGGCATGGCTGCGGTTGTAGTCTTGGGGGCCGGGCTGTCCCTCGGAGTTAGCTTTTACCAGAAAACCGCCAAAGTCGGGAATCGCGCGGTAGATTTCGGCGCTCTTCTCTCGCCACCAGCGTCGCACCGCCGGGTTTAAAGGGTCGGAATTGGGCAGGCCGCCAACGTCGATCGGGGCGCTAAAACGCGCGGATAAATACACCTTAATGCCGTAAGGCCGGAACACATCGGCCAGTGCCGCCGCTTTGGCAATGTAGCGAGGGGTTAAGCTCTGCGCGCTGGCATTAACATTGTTTAATACACTGCCATTGATGCCGATGGATGCGTTGGCGCGAGCGTAGTCTTTGTAGCGCGGTTCAATAATGTCCGGTAAATGCCACCAATCCCATATCGATTGACCTGCATAACCGCGCTCGGTATGTCGATCGAGATTGTCCCAATGATTGAGTACCCTGAGATCCACGCTGGGCACACTGCGAATATTGAGTTCGGCTAGGGGTTTTTGTTGTTGCAGCTGTTGCAGCAAGGCAAAGCTGCCGTAAAGTAAACCGCGCTCGGTGTTAGCGGTTACTAAGGTGATGGTATTGCCCTTAACAGACAAGCGTTGAATTAAATAGCCTTGCTCTCCCAGTTGTTCGAGGTTTTCCGGTGCCGGCAATGCAAAGTCCTCTAGCTTGCTGCTGAGGGCGAGTAACAGTGAGCCCCGACTCAGGCGGTTTTTCAAAGGCAAGGGTTTTTGCAGTATGCCGGCAAAGCCACGCTGTAACTCCTCGATGCTGGCGCGGCGCATCGGGTTGTTTGTTTGCGGGTTCACTACCAAGTTACGGAAGTACTTGTTAAGTTGTTTTGTGTAATTCTTGCTTGCTTCGGGGTAGCGTAACCACAGCTCGTAACCGTCTTCGGCGCTGCTGCATTGGGCGGCAACTGCGAGCAGAATCAAACAAAAAAGCAGTATCGGGTTTATTTTCATTATTAGTGTAAATCCTCTTTTAGAAGATGATGCAAGGCAGCGTTTTTTTTATGGTTTGTGGCTTGCGGTGGGCTTTGACTTTTTTAAAGTTGTTGTTAGTATGACTATTTAGCGTGGCATTTTGCTGGAACTAGTGGGAGTTTTGCAATAGTTACTGAGGCAGTTGCCTTAATAAAGGCTCTCGGTAGTAAAGGCTCTAAGTAATAAAGACGCTCGGTAACAGAGGCGCCTAATAAGAAAGGCGCCGATAAGAAAGACGCTTATAAAAATAAATAATCACAATCAGCCAAAGGTGCTATCCATGATGTTTTTTCCTTTTACGACGAGGCAAGTTCTGCTCGGTCTCGCGTTTACGCTGTATATGGCACTGCCAAAAAGTGTTCAGGCCCAGCCGGCGGGCGGCCCCTATGGCCCCATCGATCAAGCGTATAGCCTTCCCCAAGTGGCAACTATTTATTTTGTTGCGCCGCAAGGGGATGCAAAGGCGAGGGGTGAATCCGCCGACAAGCCCACCACCCTGGCCTCGGCCATTGCCCGTGTGGTAAGCGGCGACGCTATTGTGTTGCGCGGCGGTGTGTATCGCACCGGTAACTTGGTGCTCAATCAGGGTATTACCTTGCAGGCCTATGCCGATGAAAAACCAATTCTGAAAGGCACAAAAGTCGCTAGCCAGTGGAAAAAGCTGGAGGGCGATGTGTGGCAAACGCAATGGTCGACGCTGTTTCCCTCTAAGCCGATGTACTGGTGGCGCCGGGAGAGACACGAGGCGCAAACACCGCTGCATCGTTTTAATAACGATATGGTGTTTATCGACGGTAAATTTCTCCAGTCTGCGGGCAGTATCGACGAGCTCAGCGCCGATACCTATTTTATTAATTACGACAACAACACCGTACATATTGGTACCAATCCCGAGGGGCGCGTGGTGGAAATTACCGCACACGATCAAGCCCTGTTGCGCACCAGCAAAGAGGTTCACGGCAAAACAACCGATAAAATGGGGCCTAAAATCCGCGGTATTACCTTTACTCAATATGCCTGGACAGCTTTGGCCATTGAGGGCAAGCGCCATTTTACCCACCTCGACGAACCGGTAGATGAGCCGGTGGGTGTCGCCGACCCTTCCACCTACGGTAAAGAAGTGGTGGGCACCTTGTTGGAAAATGTCACCATTTCGTATTGCTCCCGTGTTGCCGGTTATTTTCGTGGCGACGGCTTGATTATTCGCAACTCCTTAATTAGCGACACCAGCACCGAAGGCATTTATATCATCGGTTCGTCTAATGTGCTGTTGGAGCGCAATATTGTGCAGCGCAACGATATTGAGCGGATTACGGGTTATTTCGTGTCAGCGGTGAAAATTATTAATCAAACCCACAATGTGGTAGTACGGGACAACTTGATATTAGATAACCCCAGCTCCCACGGGGTTTGGTATGACGTGGGCAATCGCAACGGTGTGTTTGTTAACAATTATGTAGAAAATGCACAGGCGGGTTTTTTCTTTGAAATTTCTCGTGGCGTGAAAGTTGCCGGCAATGTATTTGTGGATAATGATAAAGGTTCGTGGATACTCAATTCGGCCGATGCCGAACTGTATAACAATACCTATATTAACAGCCCTGCGCATTTTAAACGCGACCTGCGCAGCGCTAGCGGCGATCATTTTGCCTGGCACCCGGCTACCGGGCCCGACGTTGACGAGCGCTATGGCCATGTCTTCGCCAATAATTTAATGGTGGCGAGCAAGCCCAATGAAAGGCCTTTTGTTAGTGTCAATCAACACAGCGAACTCTGCGGCAAGCTAAAGCGGGGGGCCATCAAAGCTATGGATGGCAATGTTTATGTGCAGCCGCATAACGACTACGGTTCGAGCCAGGTTGCGTTGCTGCGATGGACCACGGCCAACGGCGACGATTGCTCTGCGACTTTTGCCTCCCTTGACGATTTTAAGCAGCAGTTTTCCGATTACGATAGCAACGGTTATTCCCTGGTGGGTAATCCGCGCAGCGTGTTTCTCGCCCCAGATTTACGCCGCTACCAGTTAATTAAGGCGCTGCCATTTAAGAGCACAGTGTTGATGCCGGAGTCGCTGCGCAAGTCGGTGGGTTGGAAGCGTAACCGAGTGAAGAAAACCTTGGGCGCGTATCCTTTTTAGTCTCACCGTAGTTGGCGTTTGTCCCCTGGACTGTGACCGCGTAGCAGCACTGTGCGGTTGCTGTAAATAGGCTTTGCATTCACGATACTCGCTTGAACGCCCTCGCTACGATCCAAATGATTAATTTAGGTTAAATCGCGCAAGGCGATATCATCGTTTTTCTGCGCGAGTTGGGCCAAAAAAAGTTCCCCGCTTGCCATGGCATCGACAAGCGCGTGATGTGCCGGGTAGGGTGGCAATTGGTAACGATCGCGGCAAGCTTGCAAACGCAAGTCGCCTTGAGGAATAAGCTCGTGGCTGCGCTTTAAACGTTTTTTTTCCAGTGCGAGGGTGTCGCAGTAGGGTAAGCAAAGACGGCAGCCATACAGTTTTTTGCAGATTTTATTGAGGTAGCTAAGATCGACCCTCGCGTGATGGAAAATCAAAATTTTGCCATTGCACGCGTGTAAAAATAACCGCAGTGCCCGCTTTACACTAAGGCCTTGGGCGGCGTCGCTGTCGCGAATATAATGAATGCTAGCGCTCTGGCCGACGCTGCTTCGGTTTTGCACCAAGCAGTGCCGCGCTGTGCGCAGTTGTAATTTCCCCGCATTGATACCTATCCAGCCAATACTGAGTAAATCCCCTTTGGCGCTGTCTAAATTGGAAAATTCTAAGTCGACGCATAAATAGTTGTAGTGGTGCCACGGCTGAGAGTAACGGTTGGGCATGGCCTGCCAAAGTTGCAGCAATGGCTGCGGCTCGGGCATGCCTCGCAGTTTTAATTGCAGCTGTTCGAACGTATGCTGCAGGCTTAAAAAACGGCTGAGCATTTAAGACAAACCGCCGCGGTAATTGCGCACAATACCGCCGCGGCTATCTTCAATCACCTCAAAAGCGTCTTTCAGTTGGCGCCGCGCCAGTTCCGATAGCGCTTTAGGGGGAATATAGTTATTCGGTACTTCACCGGCAAGT
>JAHQVY010000179.1 GCA_019634095.1 Cellvibrionaceae bacterium | reverse complement strand
GGGGGTATATACCCAAAGCGTTTCAGATTTGGGTGTTAGGAGTGCGCCAATTTTTGTTCTTGGCAAGGCGTGACAACGCACAATAGCCATTCTATTGAAGGCGGAACAACACCGCCAAGGGCGCTTAGGGGCGTGCTCATGAGGCCTAAATCTCAAGTGTTTTGGGTATCTATTAACGCCGTTTGTATTGTGTCGCCGTTGCTTTGGGCCTAAAACTGCCATAGTCACCAAGCTATTTTGGAAAAGAATATAAAAAACAATGGCTTGTATCGTGAATGCTGCTTATCAGTTACAGCTAGCTGGGGTGAGGCTTTTTCTGTCAAGTCAACAAATCCAAAAGAAAACGTAGGGGTTTATAAGAATGAAAATGAATCGACTGGCTTTAGCGCTAAAAATGACAGCGCTGTCGAGTCTTGGTTTCTCTCACATGCCCGCTTTTGCTCAGGGCGCGGAAAACGGTGAAATTGATGTTGAAGAGGTGACGGTTACCGGTATTCAACGAAGTTTGCAAAATTCCCGCGATGCCAAAAAAGAAACCGATTCGATTTCCGATGTGATTTCTGCAGAGGATGTGGGTAGATTTCCCGACATCAACGTCGCTGAATCTCTTTCTCGATTACCGGGTTTTTCTGTGGACCGCCAGTTTGGTGAAGGTGAAAAAGTGTCTATACACGGCACCGACCCCGCACTCAACCGGGTATTTATCGACGGCCACGCGATTGCTTCGGCAGATTGGGGAGGCAACCCTGCAGACATTACCGGCAGAACCTTTAATTATGCCTTGTTAGCCCCTGAAATTATTGGCCAAGCCAAGGTGTTTAAAAGCCCAGAGGCCTGGATAGACGAAGGCTCGATCGGCGGTACGGTGATTATTGAAACCCGCAAACCTTTCGATTTGGACGCCGGGGAATTATCGATGTCCATTGGCTATGCATACAACGATCGCTCCGAGAAGGGCAACCCACGAGGTTCCGCGCTGTACAGCTGGAAAAACGACAGCGACACTTTTGGTTTTTTGCTGGCGGGTACCTACGACAAACAAAGTTTAAACCGCGCGGGTATTGAATACTTTGGCTATAACCCTGGCAGTATGTTTGCTCCGAGCTTCGAAACCACCACCAATGCCGAGGGCGATGTTATCGGTGTTAGTGGCCCCAACATCAACGGCAGTGCGCCCACGCTAGATTCCTACAACGAAATGTTAGAAGCGGTAGTGCCTTGCTGTATTAACTTCGCCTACTTCGATCAAAAGCGTGAGCGGCTCGGCATGAACCTCGCCATGCAATGGGCGCCCAGCGACAATACCGAATTTACCCTAACCGGCTTGCGCATAGAAGGGGATTACACCAATCACAACCGCGCGCTTTACTCTGTGGCTTCTTGGGCAGCCGGGCGCAGTTCAGATATTTCGGTAGGCAATGGTATTGTCACCGGTGCCACTGCCAATGAATCTGGCTTTATCCCCTTCGACCCGGAAAACCCGGATGCGGAAACGAATTACGATACCAATGCCCAATACGATAGTTTTGCTCGCGAAACCAAGATAACCATAAACAGTATCAACTTGGATGGTGAGTGGAGCAATGATGCTTGGACGCTTAGCGGCAAGTTGGGTTACACCGATGCTTCGGGGGGGAAAGACCCCGAAACAGGTGTCAACTTTAATTATACCGGTGCCTTTACTTTCGAATTTGACCAAAATGGTACCCACCAAGATTATGCGCTAAACCCTGAAGACCCATCGGTGTTTTTCCGCGGCAACTTAACTGAGCAGACAGTTAACGGCCAGCAGGGCTATTTTTTCCAGGTGGGTGGCAGCGCGCTAGAGCTCTATACCGACGAAGAAGTTTACGCACAAGCGGATGCGCTGTATGAACTTTCAGGTAACTTTTTTACAGCGCTGCGTTTTGGTGTTAAGGCTTCATCTCACGAAAACGCTTCCGAAGCATTCGGTAATAAGTTGATGATGACCGAAGCCTCGTTTATGAGCGACTTTGAAACAACCTTATCCCCCGACGGCCTGTTTGACGGTTTGGGGGCTAGCGGCAATGCTATACGCTTTGTCACTTTAACTGATGCCGGTGTATTCCAAGCCCACAGGGAAGGCATTACCACCGACTGGGAAATCAACTACGGCCTCACGTTTAAAGTGAAAGAAGATATCACTGCCGTTTATCTGCAGGGAGATTTCGAAACCGGCGCGCTGCGCGGAAATCTCGGTGTACGTTTAGTGGATACCCAAGCCCGCTCCGATTACTGGCTTTTTAACGATCTAGACGGTTCATGGTCGGAGGAAAGTTCTGACAACGACTACAGCCGAGCACTGCCTTCGCTGAATTTAGTTTACAGTGTGTCTGAGGATTTTTTATTAAAAGCGGGTACGGCTAAAGTGATTGCCCGTCCGCGTTATGGTGAACTAGCTGGGTCGTTTAACCTCGACAATAACCGTTTCACGGGTGGTGGGGGTAACCCAGAGCTAAAACCCTATGAATCGACAAACTTTGGTTTTTCTGCAGAGTACTACTTCGGTGATAGCGGTTTAGTTGCCGCCGAGTACTTCCTGCGCGATGTGTCTTCCTACATTGTAACAACCACCGAAGACCGGCAGCTGTTTAATACCGATACCGGCGAACTTGCCACCTACAGCGTGACTTCACCTTTTAACGCTGAATCCGCCAAGGTAACCGGAGTGGCTTTACAGGGGCAAACCAATATTGCCTATGGTTTTGGTATTTCTGCGAATATCACATTGGCCGATGCGAATGTGCCCAGCGATGGTTACAACATGCCATTTTTATCGTCGGAAACTTATAGCATTTCTCCGTTTTACCAGAGTGGTCCCTGGCAGGCCCGCGTTAGTTACAGTTATCGCAGCCCGTACTTTACCCGTATCGGTCGCCTCGATTCTCGAGACTTCACCGATGAATATACGCAGGTAGATTTTTCTGCTAGTTATCAAGTTAGCGATAATCTGTCGGTGACACTTCGCGGGTCTAATTTGCTTGATGAAACCTATTATCAATTCTCAGCTGTGGAAATTGCACCCACAAGCTTTTATAAGAATGGGCGTCAGTTTGCTTTCGGATTATCTTATAGAATGTAGCGTTTAGTCCAATGGCACTTAATTAAGCCTGCAGGCCTTTAAATACAAGTCTTGCAGAAGCTAAGGCAGATAGGCATAAGGCCCATTCAAAATTTCAAACGCTAAGGGTATACAAATAAAATTTTAAAGAACTATGAGGTAATTGGATGAAGCCCCTGCTTATGGCCGTGCTAGTATGGGTGGCCACTTTTTGTGTTTCGTGTTCGCAAAATTCTTCTAAGGTTACAGCAGATACCGAGCCTCCTTCTTTGCTACCCTGGCCCGCATCACTTGTGTATGCGGCTGGAGAATTTTCTGTTTCCGCTGCAACGCCCATTTGTGCGGGAAAGCTAGAGGCCGAAGTTGCGCAACAGCTACAAACTTTAATTGCCGAATTGCAAGGGCTGAATTTGCCGCTGCGCAATTGCGCTACACCCGGCATTTCTCTGTCGCTGCAAGCACCACAGCGTGAAGCGGCGTTTGACAGCGACGAGTCCTATACCCTAGAAATTAATAGCCGCGGCATTGTCATTCGCGCGGCCAAATCCGCCGGTTTATATTATGGTGCCGTAACCCTGGCACAGTTGTTATCCTCAAATTCTGAGTATGCATCCGCCGTATCACTGCGCGCAATGCGTATACAAGATACCCCGCGCTATGCTTGGCGCGGTTTAATGTTAGACCCTTCACGGCACTTTCTTCCGCTTAGCGAAGTTAAAACCATGATTGCGCAAATGGCACAGCTAAAATTGAACCGTTTGCACCTCCATTTAAGCGACGACCAAGGTTGGCGCATAGAAATAAAGCGCTACCCGCGCTTAACTGAAGTGGGCGGCTGGCGCTTAGAGCCGGCACAAGCTAATCCGAAATACCCTAATAACCAAGCCTATGGCGGCTTTTATACACAGGACGATATTCGCGAAATTGTCGCTTACGCCGCGAAGCACCATATCGAAGTGATTCCAGAAATTGATATGCCCGGTCACGCACAAGCTGCGGTGGCTGCTTACCCGGAAATTATCGGCGTCAATGGCGATCGCCCACAGGTGTCTCACGATTGGGGCATTAATCCCTATTTGTTTAGTACATCCGATGCGAGCATGCAGTTTATTAAACATGTTCTCGACGAGATTATCGACTTGTTTCCCTACGACTATATTCACCTCGGCGGTGACGAAGCCATCAAAGATCAATGGCAGGCTTCCGCCGCGATACAAGCGCAAATTAAAAGTCTCGGTGTTAAAGATGCTCACCAAATGCAGGGCTGGTTTATGGCTCAGCTGGGCGAGTACTTGGTGAAGCGCGGCAAAAAAATGATCGGCTGGGATGAAATTTTGGAGGGCGGTGTACCACCCAGTGCAACCGTAATGAGTTGGCGCGGCAATGCCGGTACGTTGGCGAGTATCCGACTGGGGCACGACGTGGTGCAGTCATCTTTTTATTTGGATAATTTGCAAAGTACCCGTGCCGACGAGCCCGCGGGGCGCTTAGGGTTTTTAAGCCTATCGCGGGTTTATCACAGCGATATTATGCCAGCCGGGCTAAGCCCCGATCAACGCAAACATATTTTGGGTGCCCAGGGGCACTTGTGGAGTGAATTTCTCAATTCTCCCTGGTATGTGCAACGAGCGGCTTTTCCCCGCTCTGCGGCTATTGCGGAAATACTTTGGTCGCGCAGCAGCGATTTGAGTTGGGCGGGTTTTTTACGGCGCCTCCCCGATCAAATGCAGCGTTTTAAACGCCAAAATATTAGCGCAGCAGATATGGCCTTTGCGGTTAATTTTGGTTTAAAGCAGGGGCGCAATGCGGCGATAAAGCAGGGGAGGGGCGCGCTAATTTTAGATAACCAAGTTAATTTTGGCGAAATTCGCTACACCCTGGACGGCAGTGAGCCCAGCAAAAATTCCTCCGTATATCAAAAACCGTTAAGCCTCCCTTTGGGCAGCCAGGTAAAAGCGGCAACCTTCGATAATCGCGGGCGTATTTTAGCGGCCACTCGAGTGTATGAGTTTTCGTTGCCGGCCTTGCGCAGCCGCGATAGCAGCCAGTTGCAAACCTGCTACGGTGGCGGTTTTGGCTTGCGCATGCCGCTAACTGCCGACTCGCCAAATAAAAAACCGGTATTCAATGTCGACATTTTTCACAATTGTTATGTTTATCCCAAGGCGGCCCTAGCGGGTATTGCCGAGCTTGTGGTGAATATCGCAAAACTGCCGCGACACTACGGCTTGGCCCACGAGGCCCATAAAGTGAAAACGTATCCCAAACAGACTGCGTTCGGCGAGATGGTGGTGTATTTAGATCAGTGTGACAGTGGCCGCGAATTGGCTCGGATACCACTGGCTAACCCGGCAAGCAGTGTGCGGGAGCAAGCGCTTGTAGCACCGTTACCCGCCACCGAGGGCACTCACAATTTGTGTGTTGTGTTCACCGCACCGCTGTCCGGGCCATTTTACGCCATTGATAGCATGCAATTACAAGCAAAAAGTTAGTTAATAGGAACCCGTTTTTATGTTTTACAAACATGTTCAGCGCGCATTGTTGACGATAAGTTTTTCCCTGGTGTTGAGTCTGTGTGGCGCTTACGCCGCACCAGTGGAAAAAGTGTTAGATGAAGGCTGGTCGTTTCGCATGGCACCCGGAGGGGCCTATGCAGAGAAATATCCAAAGGCTTTAAATTGGTTGCCGGCCACGGTGCCGGGTGTGGTGCAAACCGACTTAATGGCCCAGGGAATAATCGCAGACCCGTACGTGGGTTTAAACGAGGCCGATGCCCAGTGGGTTGGGCTATCTGATTGGCAATACAAAAAGACCTTGGTGTTGGATAAAGCCACCTTGGCGAAATCGCATATCGATTTAGTGTTTGATGGTTTAGATACCTTCGCCGAGGTAAAAATTAATGGGGAGCCGGTGCTCAGCGCCGATAACATGTTTCGCAATTGGCGCGTGGCGGTTGGCGGTTTATTGCGTGCCGGGGAAAACACTATCGAAGTGCACTTTGCCTCCCCCATAGAAAAAATGCGCCCATTTATGGAACAACAAAGCTATGTGATGTTGGGCACTTACGATTCGGCCTTTGGCGATGAGCCTTTACAGCGCAACTCTTCGGCTTATGTGCGCAAAGCCGGCTACCAATACGGCTGGGACTGGGGACCGCGCTTAGTGGCCATCGGTATTTGGAAAGCGGTTAAATTAGAAGCTTACGATAATCTGCGTCTCGACGATTTTTATGTGGCGCAAACCCATTTAGACGATGAAGTCGCCGGCCTGGAAGCGCAGTTTAATGTATGGTCGAGCGGTGTTGAAAAAGCCCAGGCGATTATTGAAATGACCGCCCCCAACGGAAAAGTGACGCGCAAAAAACTGAAGGCGCAATTACTTCCCGGTATTAATACGGTGCGCCTGCCGCTACATATTAAAAATCCGCAACGCTGGTACCCTGTGGGTTATGGCAAGCCGAATCTCTACCAGGTTAAGGCCACGGTGTTGTCGAAAGGCAAAAAAATTGCGCAGCTGAAAAAAAATGTTGGCCTGCGCACAACGCGCATTCGTCGCACTGAAGACCAGTGGGGCCGCAGCTTCGAAATTTTAGTTAACGATACGCCTATTTTTATGAAAGGCGCCAATGCCATTCCTCTCGATTTATTCCCCTCTCGGGTTGGCAAGCAACAACAAGAGCGTGTATTGGAATCGGCGGTGAAGGCCAATATGAACATGATCCGCTTCTGGGGTGGCGGGGTGTATGAAGACCGACACATTTATGATGTAGCAGATAAATTAGGCCTAATGATTTGGCAAGATTTTATGTTTGGCGGCGCGATTACCCCGCCGGATAAAGCGTTTCGCGAAAATACTCGCCAGGAAGCTATTTACCAGGTTAAGCGTTTGCGACAGCACCCTTCCATTGTAATTTGGGGGGGCAATAACGAGGTGCAAACTAACTGGCAAAACTGGGGCTCGTCGAAGCGTTACAACGAAGAGCTGCCATTGAAAGAATACGATCGCCTGTTAACCGGCATGATCCGTTTGTTCGATCAAGTGCTGCGCGATGCGGTATATACGTACTCTCCAGGCGTACCTTACTGGGCGGGTTCTCCCACCACTGACTACGATAGCGATGCCGATATGGACAGCGATGGCGATCGCCATTATTGGACAGTGTGGGGCGGCAAAGCGCCGGTGGAGGAATATATGAATGTCACGCCGCGCTTTATGTCTGAATACGGTTTACAGGCCTTCCCGGTGATGCAAACGGTGCGCGCTTGGGCTGAAGAAAAAGATATGCAAATTGACAATAAAGTGATGCGCGCCCACCAAAAATACGACAAAGGCCGGGGCAATCAACGCTTATTGCTCTATATCACCAACAATTATCGCGAGCCTAAATCTTTTGAAGACTTTGTCTATTTAACCCAGTTAATGCAAGCCGAGGGGATTGAGTTGGCGTCTTTACACCTGCGCGCTTCGCGGCCGCAGAGCATGGGTGCCCTGTATTGGCAGCTCAACGATGTGTGGCCCGGAGCCTCTTGGTCGAGCATAGATTATTATGGCCGTTGGAAGGCCTTGAATTTTCGCGCCAAGCGATTTTTTGCACCGATAAGTGCCAGCTTTTTGCGCAAGCAAGGTCAGAGTCAAGCGCATATTATTTCTGATGCTACCCAGCAAAAGTCGTTTTCCTGGCAGGTGCGGGTTCTCGATTTTAGCGGCAAGGTTCAGCATACAGTTAAAGGGGAGGCCAGCGTACCGCCTTTAAGTGCCCATTTAGTTGCCGCTTGGTCGGATGAGCAATTGCTGCAAGGCGCCGACCCGCAACAATCCCAAGCGCTGTTTGAAGTGTTCGATAAAAGCGGTGAGCGGGTGTCGCAGTCTTTTATCTATTTCGATGCCACCAAAAATCTGGCTTGGCAAGCCCCGCAACTGAGTTATCAGCTGCTCGAGTCGGAACAGGGTTTTACCTTGCAATTGCAAGCCGAGAAAGCGGCGAAGGGTGTTTGGATAGACTTTGCCGCAGTTGCCGCAGATATTGAAGATAACGCCTTCGATATGCACGGTGGTGAGCGCTTGACTTTACACATAGAAACTCAGGCCAATAAACAAGAACTTTTGCAAGCCATGACCGTGCGCTCGTATTTTGGTGTGAGTGGTGGCCGCCCATGAGGCCGTTGGCAAAGCGCTATTTATTCGGCTCTTTGGCTGCGCTCGCTCTGGGAAATGTGTTGTCTTGCGCAAGCACTCATTCGCCATCGTCGTCATCATCGTCATCGGCGGGAATAATTGCGCAGATGACGTTGCAAGAAAAGGTCGCACAATTGCAAGACCGGGCGCCGGCTATCGAGCGTCTCAATGTACAGGGCTACAACTGGTGGAATGAAGGTTTACACGGCATTGCCCGGGCGGGGGAGGCGACGGTTTTCCCTCAGGCGATTGGCTTGGCGGCCACCTGGGACCGCGAGTTGCTAAAAGCCGTGGGCACCACCGTGGGCACCGAAGCGCGGGCGAAATTTAACAGCCAGCCGAAACAGGGGGATTCGGCCCGTTATTACGGCTTAACCATTTGGTCGCCGAACATCAATATTTTTCGCGACCCGCGCTGGGGGCGAGGCCAGGAAACTTACGGTGAAGACCCGCTGCTCAGCGGCAGTCTCGGCAGTGAATTTATTCGCGGTTTGCAGGGGCCTATTCCCCAGCACCCGCTGGCGATTGCCAGTGTTAAACATGTGGCGGCGCACTCTGGGCCCGAGGGCATTCGCCACGGCTTTGATTCCAAGGCTTCGGCCTACGATATGGAAGCGACTTTTTTACCGGCGTTTCGCCTTGCGGTTACCGAAGGTAAGGTGGGCTCGGTGATGTGTGCTTACAACGCGATTGCGGGCACCCCGGTATGCGCTGACCGCGATTTAATCACCCGGCGGCTGCGCAACGATTGGGGTTTCAACGGTTACGTGGTGACCGATTGCGGCGCGGTTTACGATATGCAAGAGTTTCATCACTACCGGCCCACCGAGGCGGAAAACGCCATTGAAGTGCTGCGTGCCGGGGTGGAGTTAAATTGCGGCACCGGCTACAGCAGCCTAGCGGACGCGGCGAGACAGGGCAAAGTAAAACCAGCCGAGCTGGATCGCGCCCTAACTAGCCTGTGGCAAATACGTCAGCGCCTGGGTCTCGATGGGCACGGCAGCCCCTATGATGCCATCTCAGCGCAGCAAGTTCACACGCAAGCCGCCGCCGATTTAGCCCTGGAGGCGGCGGGTAAATCGGTGGTAATGCTAAAAAACGACGGTATTTTGCCCTTAAGTGGCACGGAGCGGGTAGCGGTGATTGGCCCCAACGCCGATTTGCTCGAGTCGCTGCGGGGTAATTACCACGGCATTATTATTGATCCCAGCACGCCGCTAAACGGCATTCGCCAGGCCTTTGGCGCGGATCGGGTGCTCTACGCGCAGGGCTCAAAATTGGCTCAAGGCGTGGGCATTACGATTCCTGAAACCGCTTTGCGCAGCGCCGACAATCAAGCGGGTTTGCGCGCTGAATACTTTTCTAACCCCAGCTTTTCCGGAGAGCCGAGTACTGTGCGCGTGGAGCGCAGCGTGAATCTCGATGTGCAAAACCACCTGCCTGCGCCGGGTTTGCAGCAGAAAAATTACAGCGCGCGTTGGTCTGGGTATTTGCTGCCGCCCAACTCCGGTGAATATGAACTTTCGATTCACTTGGAAAATTGCTGGGAATGCGAGCAAAACGAACACGACCAAGTGCAGCTGTTTATCGATGAGCAAGCCATTGTCACCCACATGGAAAAGGGCCAGTTACTCAGCGCCAAGGTGAATTTGCAACAAGGCCGGCGCCACGCCGTGCGCATTGAGTGGCGTCACCGCGGCGACTGGGGCATTCGCCTGCAGTGGCAGGCACCCGCTCGGGCCTTAATCGATGAGGCCCTTGCCGCCGCAAAACAGGCGGATGTGATATTGGCCTTTGTGGGCTTGTCTCCCGATCTCGAGGGCGAGGAGCTTTCGATTAAAGTGCCCGGTTTTGACCGCGGCGACCGCTTAAGCTTGGCCCTGCCACCGCCCCAGCAACAGCTGTTAAAAGCCTTGAAAACACTGGGCAAACCGATGGTGGTGGTGGTGATGTCCGGCAGCGCGGTGGCGACCCGGTGGTCCAGTGAGCAGGCTAATGCCCTGCTGCAAGCTTGGTATCCCGGCGAGAGCGGTGGGCGCGCCCTAGCGGATATTTTCCTGGGTAAAACCAACCCTTCTGGGCGGCTTCCGGTCACTATCTACGCTTCGGAAAACGATTTACCCCCCTTTGAAGACTACAACATGCAAGGGCGAACTTACCGCTATTTTACGGGCGAGCCCCTCTACGGCTTTGGGTATGGTTTAAGTTACAGCCAGTTTGAGTACGCCAACTTAAGCCTGTCGGCGCCGAGTTTGCAAGCCGGTGAGGCGCTTAGCGTGCGTGTTGGTGTGAGTAATAGCAGCCGGCGAGATGGCGAAGAAGTGGTGCAACTGTATGTGTCGCCACCGGCGAATGCCATGGCTTTGCAGCGCGAATTAGTGGCCTACCAGCGAGTTTTTCTCAAAGCGGGGGAAACTCGGCAAGTGCAGTTTACTTTGCAGCCGCGTGCGCTAAGCACGGTCAATGCCGCAGGTAAGCGCGCCGTCAGAGCGGGGCAATATCAACTCTTTGTCGGTGGGTCTCAGCCCGGCGACGGCAAGGGTGAACGCAGTACCTTTAAAATTAATGGTGAAGCTGCCGTGGCTCTTTAGGCGTTAGGCCTTAGCCGTTTAGGTGTTAGGCCTTTAGGTGTTAGCCCTTAGCCCGTGTTTGCTAGTCCATAGCCGCGCACTGAAGAAAACGAAAGCCGCAAAACTAGGAAGATTAATGACATCCCGTCGAGATACGATCAAGTTATTTTCTGCCGCCGCTGCGGGCCTTGCCCTCGGGGGCATCAACCCGTTTAATGCCAGGCAAGTGATGGCCAATACTGAACCTGTTAAAGGGCGCTTCCAAGTGGTGGGGGATCACTTTGAATTAGATGGCAAGCCTTTTCAAGTTATGGCCGGGGAGATGCACTATCCCCGCATTCCTAAAGCCCTGTGGCGCGACCGTATGCGCAAGTTGAAGAGCATGGGCTTAAATACCCTGTCGAGTTATGTTTTTTGGAATGCCCACGAAGCCCAGCGCGGACGCTACGATTTTTCAGGGGATTTAGACCTTGCAGCATTTATTCGCACCGCCCAAGAAGAAGGGCTGTGGGTGTGTTTGCGCCCCGGCCCTTATGTGTGTGCCGAGTGGGACAACGGCGGTTTTCCCACCTGGTTATTTCCCGACGACAGCGTGGCGGCCCGCTCTACCCAGCCCGCGTATCTGCAGCCGGTAAAACGCTGGTTTAAGCGTTTAGCTGAAGAGATTCACCCGCTCATGATCTCTCAGGGCGGCCCGATTATTTTGACACAAATTGAAAATGAATACGGCTCTTACGGTTCAGACCAAGCGCATATGCAGAGTATTTATCAAGCTTTGTTGGACAGTGGCCTCGACGGTGTATTTTACACCGCCGACGGCGCCGCGGTGATGCAGGGGGGAATTCTAGACGGAGTGCCGGCCGCGATGAACTTTGGCACCTACGACAAAGCGGAAGCGGAGTTCGCCAAATATCGCGAGCACCGCCCAGAGGGCCCGATGATGTGCGGCGAACTGTGGGCGGGGTGGTTTGATCACTTTGGCAAAACCCGCGTTAATATGCCGGCTGCACCCCTGTTAAAAAGTTTAGAGTGGATGTTAAAAAATAAATGTTCATTCAGCATTTACATGTTTCACGGCGGCACTTCGTTTGGCTTCAACGCCGGCGCTAATTTCCAGGCGGACAGCAACTACGCCCCCCATGTGGCGAGTTACGACTACGACGCGGTGCTCGACGAAGCTGGCCGGCCCAGCGAAAAGTTTTTTGCGGTTCGCCAATTAATGCAAAACTATTTACCGGCAACTCGCTTCCCGCCACTACCTGCTGCCGAGCCCTTTATTCAGCTGCCGCGGTTTCGTTTAGAGCAGCGTGCACCGCTGTCCCAGCTTATGGAGAAAGCCGCGCAGTTCGCGCAGCCGCAAACCCTCGAAGCCCTCGGCAAAAGTCATGGCTTAATGCTGTACCGCCATAAAGCCAAGGCATCCTTTCGGGGAGAGTTGTCCTTTGGCGATGTGCGGGACTATGCCTTAGTCAGTGTCGGCGGTCGTCACCAGGGTTCTCTGGACCGGCGCTTTGCCGAAACCAAACTGCCAGTAAGTTTTAAGCGACGCCAAAACGTGGATGTTCTGGTGGATGTGATGGGCCGGGTGAATTACGGTCCGTGGATTGGCAAAGATCAAAAAGGTTTAATCGGCCCCGTTAAGGCGGGGGAGAAGGTTCTAGAACAGTGGCAGCATTTAGCGCTGCCGCTAGACCAGCTAGACAACCTGAAGTTTAGTACCCAGGCCTTCGACGGCCCCGGTTTTTATCGCGGTGAATTCGAGCTGGAAAAATCGGGTTACACCTTTTTGGATATGCGCGGTTGGGGTAAAGGCTATGTCTGGGTGAACGGTTTTAATTTGGGGCGCTATTGGTCGCTAGGGCCGCAGGGGGCGCTTTTTGTTCCCGCGTCGCTGCTTAAATTGGGTCGCAATCAGGTTATCGTTTTAGATTTGTACAGTGTGGGGGAGCGTTCTTTGTCCTCCAGCGAAAAGCAAATTTGGGACGAGGCAATTACTCACGCTAGGTCATAGCAATCAACTGGAGAATTACGTGCTGTCACGCCGAAAATTGATTATTGGCTCCGCCGCTTCCGCCACCGCTTTGTTGCCCGCAGCTAAGGTGCTGGGAGCAAACACAGCGCCTTACGCCAATGGCCGTCCCGCGCCTTCCGAGCGCAGCTTTCGCAGCGAAACTATCGATAGCCTTATTCGGGAAGTGAAGGGAAAAATAGGCGATAAAAAACTTGCCGCACTGTTTGAAAACTGCTTTCCCAATACCTTAGATACCACGGTGCAGTTGGGTACTTTAGAAGGCCGTGAAGACACTTTTATTATCACCGGTGATATTAACGCTATGTGGTTGCGCGACAGCTGCGCACAGGTGTGGCCCTATCTGCCTTATGTTAAACAAGATAAAGATTTACGACGCTTGTTTCGCGGTTTAATTCATCGCCATGCCACGTCAATTTTAGTCGACCCCTATGCCAATGCCTTTATGCGCGACCCCGCGGCGAAAAGTAATTTGGAATGGTCGCTTAAAGATATCACGGAAATGAAACCGGGCGTGGCGGAACGCAAGTGGGAAATCGATTCCCTGTGTTATTCAGTGCGTTTATCTTATGGCTATTGGAAGCAAACCGGAGACCACAGCGTTTTTGATG
>JAHQVY010000024.1 GCA_019634095.1 Cellvibrionaceae bacterium | reverse complement strand
GGATAGACAATGAACCAAATCACTCGAGATTTCCAAGAAAAGCGCAATTATATTCGCATGAAAGTGGATACGCCTGTCAGTATCCAAATAATGAGCGGTGAAGATACCTTCGAGGGGATATGCAGAGACCTGAGTGGTGGCGGGCTTTCTGTGGAGTTATCGCGAACCTTGCCGGTAGGCGCTGTAACGCAGATCGCTATTGCTTCTAAACACGGTCACAGCCCAATGCTGAATGCGCGGGCTGTGGTTACTCGAGTGGAGACACCGCCTTCCGGCAAAATGAGTATTGTGGGCATGAAAATTGAAGAAGTGCTGAACTGATTGCGCTTCAACCGGCCGGGCGAGGAAAATGATTGTTGCCCAGTGCTCGGGTATTTAAATTAATCGTTCCGTGTTTTGTTCACCCGACCCTTTCACTAGCATCCCCCGAAATCTCCGTTCGGTGATGCTATGCCGGTAGCGTTTGAGAATTGGCGTCATGAGTAGCCCTGGAGGAATGGCTGCGATCCACTGGCCAGGTAGGTTTTTGGTGTGGATTCTGGGCAATAGGCGGGTTGGGGCCTGGCGGGGCGAATACCGGCCGCAAGTGCTAAAAATCGAAGTCTGGGTCGAATTCTTCGTCACCAAAATCATCATCGCCAAAATCCCCATCACCGAAATTGTCCTGGATTTTTCCATCGTTCACCAGGTATTCACGCTGCTGTAAATACGCATCGCGAACAAAGAGATATAGGTCGCCGCTAGCCAGGTCTTCGAAGTCCAGTAACTGGGCGCGCGCCTGGATGAATTCGGTTGCCACCATCGCATAGCGCGGTGTTACGGGTGTCACTTCATTCATCGGGCTCAATACCCAGTCTGCCGGCAGAGCGATACCGGCGCGAGCGGTGGTTGGCCCGAGAAAAGGGAGCATCAGGTACGGGCCCCGTGGTACGCCCCAGATCGCGAGCGTTTGACCAAAGTCTTCGCTTTGGTTTTTTTTCAGGCCGGCGTTTGTTGCAACATCGAAAACGCCTGCCAAACCAACGGTGGAGTTGAGTAGGAATCGGCCAGAATCATTGCCGGCTTGCTGCCATTTACCTTGAAGGAGGTCGTTGGTAACGTTTTTAATTTCTCCGAGATTTCTAAAAAAGTTGCTTACTCCCGCTTCCACAGCTTGCGGCGCTAACCAGCGATAGCTCTGGGCAATCGGCTTGAGTATCCAGCGGTCCATAGAAAGGTTAAAAGCGAACACCTTGCGATTAAATGATTCAAATCTGTCAGGATTTTCCTCCGGTTGAAAATCGAAGCCATCGTCTGAGGATGCGATTGGCTTGGCTGTATTGGAGGTACACCCGGTTACAAGGATAAACAGAGCCAAAACTAGCCACAGGGGTCTGCGAGTGTTAAACGACGTTTTCATTCCTACGCCCTCAATGTATTTTATTGAATGCAGTATAACCAATAGTTGGTGATGGAAAAGCAACAAACTGTAAAAGCGCACGCTTAGTGACCTGCAACCTGCTCCTGCCACAGCTTGCTCAAACGTTTGTCGGACACCGGCATCAAGGTCTTTAGGCTTTGCGCAAACAGCGACACCCGAAATTCTTCCATCATCCAGCGATAATCTTGCCATGCGTTGTGCTGTCGATAGTGGGCGTGGCCGAGTTTTGATAACAATTGCTGGTGACGTTGCCAATGGGATTCAATCTGAGCGATAGCAAGTTGGTCTTTACGTGGGTTGAGCGGCGCTTTCTCCAAACGTATTTCGATGGCTTGCAAATAGCGCGGCAATTGTTGCAACCATTGCCAGGGGGTGTTGAGCAAGCAAGACTTAAAGAACAAGTTCGCCAGTTGCTGCTGTATATCGCCAAAGGTAAAAGCCATACTTAACATGCCCTTGTTTTGCTTCATTTGTTTTTTAATGGCAACAATTTTTACCAGGCAGTCGCTGAGTAGTTTTTCATAAGCAAAGGCGCATTCCACCAGCTCTGCGCGACCGGACTCTATGGACGCGTTAAACTGGGTCTCGTCAGCAATAAATATTTTTTGGTCGGTAAAGCAGCACCTAGCAATTGCCGCCAGGACAATGTCATCAATGACTTGCTCTTTGCTGCCCATATCCACTACCGCTAAACCGATATCTTTGCCGCGAAGCAACTGTTTATGCAAGTACTTTTTGCTCTGGGCTAATTTAAAAGCGGCGAGGCGCAGATAACCTCGATAAGATTCGTCTGACGCTTCCAGCGGATTGTCTTTGATCTCTAGTGCTACATCCTGTTTTTTATCCACGAGTGCGGGAAACCCTTTCACCTTTACCGCGCCCTTGTTTAAGTACACTTCGCGCTCTAGCTCGCCGAAATCCCACTGTTTTATGCCGGTTTTTTCGATTTGGTTGCCGGCATCTTTTAAGGTGTTTTGCACCTGAGCTTTATACTTGGATTGCAGCAATTGTAAATTGCGTGAGCGATCGATAATCAAATTGCGCTCATCGACAATTTGGATGTTCATGCGGTAGAAGTCCTCGATTTCCACCTCTTGCCAGTCTTTAGCGACAATGCTCACCCCGCTGATATGACTCAAGGCCTCTGCCAGGGCGTCGGTTAACGGGCGGTTGCAGGCTTTGAGACGCGCCAGAGCTCGGTCGACAAACTGAGGTACGGGTACAAAGTTTTTACGCAGGCGTTTCGGCAGGCTTTTAACCAGTGAAATACATTTGTCGCGCAGCAAGCCCGGTACCAGCCAATCGAGATAATTTGCCGGGATAACATGCAGGAGCTCGGCGGGAATCATCACGCTGACACCGTCGTCGGGGTGATTGGGTTCAAAGTGATACTTTAACGGTAAGCTCAGGCCGTCGCAGTGAATCACATTCGGGAACTGGGCTTCGCTGACATCGTTGACGGAGCGCAGCATCAGGCGATTCCGATCGAGTTTCAGTAGCTCTGGCTGGGCTTTTTCTTGACTGCTACGCCAATGTTCAAAACCAGCTAGGTTAACGATTTCTGCAGGTACGCGTTCGTCGTAAAACCGGTAGATTTCCTCATCGTCTACCAAAATATCGCGGCGCCGAGATTTCGATTCTAGTTCGTAAACGTCTTGGATAAGCTGCCGGTTCAGTTTAAAAAATTGACCTTGGCCAGTTTTTTCATAGCCACCTTCAACCAGTGCTTCGCGAATAAACACTTCCCTTGCGGTTTTCTTATCCTGATCGCTGAAGTTAACCTTACGCTTATCAGTTAGAATTAAACCGAATAAAGAGATGCGGTCATAGGCTTTTACTTGGCCGCTTTTGGCGTCGTAGTGCGGTTGATAATAGTGGTGCTTCAATAGATGCTCGGCGCAGGCGACTACCCAGTCTGCTTCAATTTTGGCGACACAGTGGCAGAATAGTTGGCTAGTTTCAATAAATTCTGCCGCCATTAACCATTGGGGCCGTTTTTTGTTTTGCGATGAGCCTGGAAATATCTGAAAGCGTTTATTGCGAGTGCCGGCATAGACCGTTTTATTTTTGCCACGTTCATCTTTGTCGCGTTCGCGGCTTTTGGGAGCAGCCTCTTCTTTTTGGCCAATGTTCGAAACATAGCCCACCAACAAAGCGCGATGTAGGTTTTCGTAGTTTGCCGGTTCTTTATTTTCGGCATATTTTAAATCTTTGCATACCAAGCGCAGCTGGCGATGTAAATCGCGCCACTCTTTGAGGCGCATAAAATTTAAGTAGTCTTTTTTGCACAATTTACGGAATTGAGAGGACGATAATTGCTGACGCTGTTCTTCGACATAGCGCCACAAATTGACGTAGGCGATAAAGTCGGATTTCTCATCCCAAAAACGGCGGTGTTTTTCATCGGCTGCCTGGCGTTTTTCATTGGGGCGTTCACGGGGGTCTTGCAAACTCAGTGCACTCACCACAATAAGCATTTCGTTTAAACAGTCATAGCGCTGCGCATCCACCATGGCTCGCGCCATGCGCGGGTCGAGGGGGATTTTTTGCAGCAGCCTGCCCACCCTGGTTATATGGCCCCGTCTGTCTACTGCTTGCAACTCTTCGAGTAATTTATAACCATCGTTAATTAATTTGTTTTGCGGGCGGTCGATAAAGGGGAATTCTCGTACTTCGCCAATTTTCAGGTTAAGCATTTGCAATATGACGGCGGCGAGGTTGGTGCGCAGGATTTCCGCATCGGTAAATTCGGCGCGGCTGTTAAAATCTTCTTCGGAATACAGTCGCACGCAAATGCCATCGCTTACTCTGCCGCAGCGCCCCATGCGCTGGTTGGCGCTGGCTTGGGAAATGGGTTCGATGGGCAGGCGCTGTACTTTGGTACGCACACTGTAACGAGAAATACGTGCGGTGCCCGGGTCGATAACAAATTTAATACCTGGCACTGTAATGGAGGTTTCGGCGACATTGGTGGCGAGTATGATTCGCCGCCCGCGCTGGGTTTGAAAAACGCGGCTTTGCTCGGCTAAATTCAAGCGCGCGTAGAGCGGCAGTACTTGCAGGTGGTTAAAACCGGCTTTTTTTATGGCCTGCGAACATTCGCGAATTTCCCGCTCGCCGCTTAAGAACACCAAGATGTCGCCACCTTCGCCTTTAGAAAGCTGCAATATTTCGCCGATGGCATCGACGATGGCATCGCTGGGGTCGTCGAAGCTGTCTTGCCAGGGGCGATAAAATACTTCAACCGGGTAGGTTCTCCCCGACACCTCAATAATTGGCGCGTTGTCAAAATGTTCGGAAAATTTTTGCAAATCGATGGTGGCTGAGGTGACAATAATTTTTAAATCTTTTCGCTTGTGCAGCAACTGTTTTAAATAGCCCAGTAGAAAGTCAATATTTAAGCTGCGCTCGTGGGCTTCATCAATGATCAGGGTGTCGTATTTGAGCAGTAAGGGGTCTTGCTGAATCTCCGCCAATAAAATGCCATCGGTCATTAATTTGATGTAGCTGTCTTGGTTGCTGACATCGTTAAAGCGCACCTGGTAGCCCACAGCTTTGCCCAGCTCTACTTGTAGTTCGGAGGCAATGCGACTGGCTACGGTGCTGGCGGCTATTCTGCGCGGCTGTGTGTGACCGATCATACCGCGCAGGCCGCGGCCTACCGAGAGGCAAATTTTCGGCAATTGGGTGGTCTTACCGGAGCCGGTCTCACCGGCCAAAATCACCACTTGATGTTGTTGTATGAGTTCGGCAATTTGCTGCTGTTTTTGCGAGATAGGCAGGTTCTGTGGAAAACTAACCCGAGGAATATTTTGTTGCCGGGCTGTTAAGCGTTGCTGAGCTGTTTGAAGTTTTGTCGCGAAGTCCTGTTGCATTTTTGATGTTGCTAGTTGCTTCGTCAGGCGCGACTGAATTTTTTTACGCAGGCTGTGCAGCTTAGCAGCATCTTCAATACAGCAGCTTTCATTGCGAAAGCTTAAATGAGCTTGGGAATCTTCCATTGGCATTGTTAAGGTTTTCTACAAAGGCGCTAGCTGCACGCGGACTTACTTAACCGAAAGCGATGTTTTACTGCTGTTGTATCGCTCCCGATCAAGCTTCATCGTTGCCGTAACTGAGCAGCCGCTGGTAGCGCTTGTCTAATAAAGTGTCAATGTCTTCGGCTTGCAAGGTCTCAAGTTGCGTGGCGAGTTTGTCTTTCATAGTTTCGGCAATATTGTCGATGTTGCGGTGTGCGCCACCGAGGGGCTCTGGGATAACTTCGTCGACAATACCCAGCTCGAGTAAGACCTCCGAGGTGACGCCCATAGCTTCCGCTGCCAGCGGCGCTTTATCAACCGTTTTCCAAATAATGTTGGCGCAGCCTTCGGGGGAGATCACAAAGTAGGTGGCGTATTGCAGCATGTTGAGGTGGTCGCCGACACCGATTGCGAGCGCGCCGCCGGAAGAGCCCTCGCCGATAACCGTGCAAATAATAGGGGTGCGCAGCCGCGACATGACCGCCAAATTTTGAGCAATCGATTCACTGATGCCGCGCTCTTCACTGTCGATGCCCGGGTAGGCGCCCGGCGTATCGATAAAGGTAATTACCGGAAGCTTGAAGCGCTCCGCCATTTCCATCAGGCGCAGCGCTTTGCGGTAACCTTCTGGTTTGGGCATGCCGAAGTTGCGATAGACTTTGTCTTTTACACTGCGGCCTTTCTCTTCGCCAATCACCATAACAGGTTTATTATCTAAGCGACCGATGCCGGCAACAATGGCTTTGTCGTCACCGAAGTGGCGGTCGCCGTGGAGCTCATCCCAATCTTCAAACAGTCGAGGGATATAGTCGGAGGTATAGGGGCGCTGAGGATGACGTGCAACTTGTACAATTTGCCAGGGGCTGAGATTGCTGTAAATGTTGGCGGTTTTATTGGTGCATTTTTCCCTCAAACGCGAAATTTCGTCGCTGATATCCATTTCATTATCACTACCCACAAGCTGCAATTCTTGTATCTTACTTTCTAGCTCGGCAATGGGTTGCTCGAAATCGAGATAATTGAGATTCATCTATGTGTAAGCCTTTAGTTCGGAAACGCTAAATTACATCGTTACAGCCCCAAGTGGCTTGCATGACGCTGCTTTTTGTCGGGGCCCAGAAGAGAGCGCTGACCTTGAAGGGCAGCAAGTCTACCACTAGCTCCGGCAAAGCGAAATTGCGAGTGCGGCTTTTTTCGACGCTGGTGTCTGCCAATTGGCGAGTTCGGGCAGGGGACGATATCTCAGCGCGCCTGAAATTGCCCTCGCTTAAATTGTTCCTGTAATGCACGCTTTGTCGCCGCTTTGAGGGATGCCCCCATAGTTCGCTGCTTTTTACGCGACGGCATAAAAGGATATTAGCTAGCGGCTTTTTTGTTCGGGTTTTGATTTTGGCAAAGGGGCGCCTCAATCGCTCCATTTAGTTAGTGTTTGTATATTAATAGTTAGTGTTTGTATATTAAATCCACGGCCTGGTTGCCGTATTTGCTGCGCAGTTCGTTAAGCAATTCTTCGTGGGGCGTTACCAGCCAGTGTTCGCCCAGTTTTAAATCGGCACTGACTTCGGCTTTTTGGTAGCAAATGGTCACTGGGCAATGGCCTGCGCTGTAGGCTTTCAGCGTTGATTTGAGGCTTTCTGCATAGTCTTGCGGCAGTTTGTCGTTGCTCCAAATAAGGCGAATACCTTTGACGCTATTCTCCCGTGCTTGGCCCAAGTCAGCAATGGAATCGGCGCGCATTTTCAGGCCGCCGCTATAGTCATCGACGCTCACTTGCCCCTCTACCACCAATAGTGCATCTTTTACCAATTGCTCGCGGTGTTCGTTGTAAGTGTCGGAAAACACGGCAATGTCGATGTGGCCGCTGCGGTCGTCGAGGGTAATAAAAGCCATACTATCGCCGCGTTTGGTTTTCATTACCCGAAATGCCACCACCATGCCGGCAACCGTTTGTTTGTCTTTACCTGGCTGCAGGCGGCCGATGCGAGAGGACGCTAAATGGGACAGCTCGTGTTCGAACTCGTCGATGGGATGGCCGGTGAGGTAGAGCCCCAGGGTTTCTTTTTCGCCGTTTAACCGCTCTTTAATTGGCCAGCGGCGCACCTTGTTAAATTCTCGATAGACGTCGCCGTCGTTACTTTCGCCGGGCACTACATCGCCGAACAGGTCGCCCATGCCCGCTGAGGCATTGGCGGAACTTTGTTCCGCAGCTTTAACCGCTTCGGGAATCGACAAGTACATCACGGCGCGGTCATAGTCTAAATCGACCGCCGGGCCAATATTGTCCATAGCACCGCTGCGCACCAGGGCTTCGAGGGCGCGCTTGTTCATTTTGCGGGGATCGACACGGGAACAAAAATCGAATAGGTTTTTGAAGGGCCCGTCGCGTCGGGCTTCGAGAATGCTCTCTACCGGGCCTTCCCCCAATCCCTTAATTGCCCCCAAGCCGTATATCACATTGTTGTCGTCGTCTACCGTGAATTGAAATTCGCCGCGATTCACATCGGGGGGCAGCAACTTGAGACCCATGTTGCGGCACTCTTCAACAAAGATCACGACCTTGTCGGTTTTATCCATATCGGAGGACATGGTGGCCGCCATAAAGTGGGCCGGGTAGTGGGTCTTGAGCCAAGCAGTTTGGTAAGAGACCAGGGCGTAGGCTGCCGAGTGAGATTTGTTGAATCCGTAGCCGGCGAACTTTTCAACCAGGTCGAAAATTTTCATTGCCAGCTCGGGGTCTACGCCCTTATTTTTAGCCCCGTCCTGAAAAATACTGCGTTGCTTAGCCATTTCTTCAGGCTTCTTTTTACCCATGGCCCGGCGCAGTAAGTCGGCGCCACCCAGTGTGTAACCGGCTAATTCCTGAGCGATTTGCATTACCTGTTCTTGGTAAACTATCACACCGTAGGTGGGTTCTAATATGGGTTGCAACCACTCGTGTTGATATTTTGCATCGGGGTAGGCAACTTGGGCGCGGCCGTGCTTGCGGTTGATAAAATCGTCGACCATGCCAGACTGCAGAGGACCGGGACGAAACAGCGCTACCAAGGCGATCATTTCTTCTAAAGTGTCTGGTTGAAGACGCTTAATCAGATCTTTCATACCGCGAGATTCAAGCTGGAACACGGCGGTAGTTTCGGCTTTTTTCAGCATTTCATAGGTGCTGGGATCATCCAATGGAATTGCCGCAATATCGATAGGCGGCTCGCCCCGTTTAGCGCGCTGGTGATCGATCATTTTGATGGCCCAGTCGATAATCGTGAGGGTGCGCAGGCCGAGAAAGTCAAATTTGACCAGCCCGGCGTCCTCTACATCGTTTTTATCGAATTGGGTAACCAAGCCAGCACCGCTTTCATCGCAATACAGAGGCGCAAAATCCGTGAGTTTGGTGGGGGCAATTACCACCCCGCCGGCATGCTTACCCACGTTGCGCGTGATGCCCTCCAGCTGCAGCGCCATTTCCCAAATCTCAGCCGCATCGGTATCGTTTTCGAGGAATTCTTGCAGTACCTCTTCTTGCTCGTGGGCTTTAGTTAAGGTCATGCCCACATCGGGGGGGATCATTTTCGATAGTTTATCCGCCAGACCATAGGACTTACCTTGCACCCGCGCCACATCGCGCACCACGGCCTTAGCCGCCATGGTTCCAAACGTTATAATTTGCGAAACCGCATTGCGACCGTAGTGGTCGGCTACATAGGCAATAACTTTGTCGCGGTCTTCCATGCAAAAGTCGACATCGAAGTCGGGCATCGATACCCGCTCCGGATTGAGGAAGCGCTCGAAAAGTAGATCATATTGCAAGGGGTCGAGATCGGTGATTTTTAAGGAGTAGGCTACCAGCGAGCCCGCGCCCGAGCCGCGCCCGGGCCCAACGGGGATTTTTTGGTCTTTGGCCCACTGGATAAAGTCCATAACAATGAGAAAGTACCCGGGGAAGCCCATT
>JAHQVY010000178.1 GCA_019634095.1 Cellvibrionaceae bacterium | reverse complement strand
GTAGCCGAACTTGTACAAGCGCGGTATCTAAAGGGTTTCAGGCTTAATTAAGTGCCATTGAGCATTAGAAATATTTACGCTTTATTAGCAAGCAAACAAACTTGTTTGCGTTTCACCTTCGGGCGATAAATATGAGCCTGGGTTTTATCGTAAAGATATGAATCGCGAAATTCGTGGCTATCTAAAACATGGCCCACCAAAATTAAAGATGTACGCGTAAATTTTTTATCGCGCACTTTTTCAACAATATTTCCCAGCGTACCTAGCACCTTATCTTGGTCGGGCCAAGAGGTACGGTAACACACCGCCACCGGGCAAGTGTCACCGTAATGGGGAATAAGCTCTTCAACGATTTTATGAATACGCGTTACGCCCAAATGGATTGCCAGTGTGGCGCCACTGGCGGCGAGGGCGGGCAATCGCTCACGCTCTGGAAAGGGTGTTTTGCCTTCGTAGCGTGTCATAATAAGGGTTTGCGACACACCGGAAAGCGTTAACTCTTTACCTAACCATGCGGCGGATGCCGCCGTTGCGGTTACACCCGGTATAATTTCAAAATCAATATGCAATTCATTCAAACGGCGAATTTGCTCGCCTATTGCACCATAAACGGAAGGGTCCCCGGAATGTACCCGAGCAACCGCTTTTCCCGCTTGATGGGCTGTTTTGATATGCGCAATAATTTGCTCTAAATCCATGGAGGCGGTATCGATAATCTGCTCAGCACGGCCTTCAACCTCGGCAAAAATTTCGCGGGGCACCAATGAACCGGCATATAAAATAACGGGGCATGCGCGAATACGTTTTAGCGCTTTTAGGGTAATCAGCTCGGGGTCACCTGGGCCGGCACCAATAAAATAAACGGTCATAAAATTTCCTAAGTTACTGTTAACTCTAGCGTTGCGTAAACCCTAGCTGCATAAATTTTCCGTCCAAAAGCGCCTGAATTCGGAACCTTATGCAAACCTTGGGGTTAATCTTAAACAAGAATTACTGCCACGGCTTGAAACAAGGGGTATCTTTTGCTCCCTTACAAGTAATAACCAATCAGATAAAGCCAATATACAGAACCTGTTTATAATTTTTTCTTGTATCCCCGCGGCGTATAAACCCACTCGGTATTTTTATACTGAATATGGCGCGACTCGCTGTTACCCACCGATACCAGTGTCAACATATCCACATCGTCAGAATGCAGTTTTTCTAAGCTGATAATTTTTATGCTTTCATCCTCGCGACTGATTTGTCGCCCCAATAATACCGGGGTGTGTTTAGGGCGATATTGCAATAAAATATCGCGCGCGGTGTTAATTTGCCAGTCGCGATTTTTAGAGCGAGGATTATAAAACGACACCACAAAATCACCTTCACCGCAGGCGTGCAAGCGCTTTTCAATGCTTTGCCAGGGTGTTAATAAATCGGATAGAGAAATAGTGCAAAAGTCGTGGCCAAGCATTGCCCCTATACGTGCGGCACCCGCCTGCATCGCCGAAATACCCGGCACAACTTCGATATCCACCTGCAACCATTCTGGGCACTGTTGCTTGCCTTGTAATTGCAGGTCTAACAACTCAAACACCAGGCTTGCCATGGCATAAATACCGATATCACCACTGGAAACCAATGCGGTAACCTTACCACTTGCGGCTAAATCCAAAGCTAGGCGCGCGCGGCCAATTTCTTCGCCCAGCGGCAAGCTGTGCAGTACTTTGCCTTCGCAGACTTCGCCCAGCAACTCCAAATACAAACCATAGGCCACGATATCGCTGCTCGCTTCAATGGCCGCCAATGCCCGCGCGGTTAGTAAATCTTTCGCACCGGGCCCTGCGCTAACGGCGTATAGTTTTTTCATAGCGCTTTATCCACTCTTGTTATTTGCGATGGTGCCACTGTAACTTCTGGCTATTGCGCAAGTAGCTTTGCGCGTTTTTACTTTATTCACCACCAATTCCGCAGCTTGCGCTGTCGCCTGTTGTGCGGCCCACAGTGCCGCCGATTCTGCCACGCCATACACACCTACGGTGGCGAACACATAATCCGATTTCACGCTGAGCAGATGCTCTACCTTCGCCAAGGCCTGCTTATCAAATGTTTGATAAGCGATATTGAGTGAAGCCGCCAAAGACATTAAACCCGGTTCATCGGCTTTCACATCAATGCTATTGATGCTGGCAATTTGCTGCTGCGATACCTTTGCCTCGACTAAACAATGGTTAAATAATGTCTGCAAATCCGCTTGCGGGCAACCTCGCTCACAGCCCATGCCAACGGTATAGATCGGTCGCAGATAGGGCTTGGCTGTAGTCACCACCAATTGTGCCTGCAGTTGCTCGGCCACTTCGCCGGCCCAAGTATTCGCGCCACCTTGATGACCCGATAACAGGGGAATAACAAATTGCCCTTGTTCGTCCAGCACCAGCACCGGCGGATCGTGATATTTATTGTCTATCACCGGGGCCAAGGTGCGCACAGCAATGCCGGTGGCGCAAACCATAAGCAAGGCATCGCCGCGGCGAAAGGCCTGCTGCACGGTTTCGGCAAAGGGTTTAGGCTTAAACCAAAGATCGGCCTCGGGCATATACCGCAGCAAGCAATCGGCTAGGTTTTTACCGGCATCGGTGAGGGCAATAATGCGTATGGGTTTATTCATATCAGTGGTGCTTGCGCTGTTGTTTAGTAACAACAAACAGGGAAAAGTACGGCCCCGGCTCGGCATCTAAGTGCTGAATATCGCGCTGTATCCGCTCCGCTTCGCGACCGATATATTCTAGGTACTGCGCTTCTGCTGTTCTGCCGGTGGCTTGCAGTGCCGCGAGTATGCGCTGTCGCGAGCGCCCCGCCTTTAAAATAACCACCGATTCGTGTTGCCGCAGCGCGGCCGCAAGTTTTTCGAAACTGTGTCGCCCACTCACCACCGCAAAGGACTCTTGCAAGAGGGTTAGCGGTAATTGCAAGGCCGATGACGCGGCATGCAAGGAGGAGATCCCCGGCACCACTTCGCAGTTAACCTCACCTTGCAAACGCAGCAATAAGTAGGCGAAGGAGCCAAAAAATAAAGGGTCGCCTTCGCAAAGAAATACCACTTGCTTACCGGCTTTAATTGCCGAATGAATAGCAATTGCGGCATTGTCATACACCGTATTTGCCGCTGCGCGCGCTTCACTCATCGGCATAAGCAGGGGCAGTTCTTCATAGCCGCCAGCAGGTGGCAACACCAGCCGAGCGATAGATTTCGCCTGAGATTCGCCCTTGGAATTGGCGATATAACTAATAATATCGGCCTGCTGAATATAGCGCGCCGCCTTTAAAGTCACTAACTCGGGGTCGCCCGGACCAACACCAACGCCAATAAATTTCGGGCTCATAATTCAGACCCTACCTGTCTATTTTTGAACTTGGTAAATTTAAAAATATCGACTGGCCGTTTGGCGGTATAGCAAATTTCAGCATGACTTAACAAACCCCGTTGCACGCTTAAACTTAGGCACTCGAGCTGGTTGGGCTGCAAAGTACTAGCAAACTGATGCAGCTGTTGCCTGCTGCGATGAACCACGCTACTCACAACCATAACACCGTGCAGCGGCAGCATCTGCCACACCCAATTTAACAACACTGGCAGTTCGCCATCGCTGCCGCCAATAAACACTTTATTCGCAGCCGGCAACTCACTCAAAGCCTGCGGTGCTCGGCCTTCTATAAGCTGTAAATTCTCCACAACGCCAAAGTGCTCGCGGTTTTGCTGTAAATAGTTAAGTCGTTGCTTGTGATACTCTATAGCGTATATCGTTGCCTGGGGCTGCCATAGCGCCAACTCAACCGCAACGCCGCCGCAGCCCGCGCCAATATCCCAAACAACATCGTTTTTAGCCACTTGCATAAATGACAAAATCGCCAAGCGCACTTCGCGTTTGCTAATCATGCCCTTGCCGGGTTCTTCACCGGTTGCAAAGTGTTCATCGGGGATGCCCGGGCACTCAGGCTGTATGCCGCCCTCACCCAAAACGTCGATATACGTCACGTGCAGTGCGTCAAAATTGTGTGTTCCCCGCAACAGCGCCGCAGCGCCAAAGCGGCTGATTTTTTCGCTTGCATAGCCCAATTTTTCACACACAGTCAGCGTGGATTCAGCGAAATTGGCTGCGCAACATTCACCGGCCAAGTGTTGCGGCTGACTGTGCTGATCGGTTAGCACTAACAAGCGGGCTCGGCGCTTTAAATAACGCCGTATAGATAACAGTGGCCGACCGTGTAAACTCACGACCGTGACATTTTGCAATGCGAGACCCAGGCGATGACAGGCCACTTGCAGGCTTGAGACCGCCGGGTAAAACTGCAAACGCTGCGCCTGAAACTGTTTAGCGAGCCAAGCGCCAATACCGTAATACAGTGGATCTCCCGACGCTAACACCGCAATTGATTGATTCGCATGGTGTTGCAGCAGCGCTTTTAATTGTGCGAGCTTAGGCAATACGATGCAGCGCTGACCTGGGGCTAACAAGCTGTCAACAATTGCCAATTGCCGCTGCGCACCGATGACAAGCTCGGCATGTTGCAGGGCCCGCTTAGCCGGCAAACTGAGCTCCGCCGTTTCGGCAACACCTAAGCCGATAACATGTATAGGTTTATCTAACATCGCGGTTAATAATATTCGCCGAGGTTGCAACGCAGTAACGCATTGCAGCTTGCACAGGACACCGCACTGCCCCCCTCACGACCCAGCAGGGTAATGCACTCAACACCTAAAGTTTGATGGTTATCCCATAGCGCCCGTTTCGATTCGGCCGCACCCACAAAGCCCACCGGCATGCCAATAATTAGGGCCGGTTTGTCGACACCTTGGGCTAGCATTTCCAGTAGGCGGAATAAAGCTGTCGGCGCATTGCCAATCACAACCACTGCACCGGCTAAGTGCTCTCGCCACCTATGCAATGCAGCCATTGAACGGGTTTGGCCGCGGGTTTTTGCATAGTGAATGGTGGATGCTTCATTTAAAAAACACAGCGGTGCTTTGTTAATCATGCGCTTGGTAATACCCTGCTTAACCATTTCCACATCGCACAAAATATTGCTGTTGGCGGCGAGGGCCCGCATACCTGCCCCACAGGCATCGGCACTGAAACGCACTTGCTCAGCTATGTGTGGCATACCTAAACTGTGCACCATCCGCATAACCACTTGCTGCTGCCGCTTATCAAAGGCCGATAAATCGCTGAGCTCACGAATTTTTTCAAAGCTCGCTTTTTCGATGGCCAGCGGATCTGTTTCATAGTAATAGTTCGGGGGCTGTTTGGTGTCACTCGCCATGGTTAAACCTGTTTAATACATAACTTTTGCATTGCTGGCGGGTATAAAACGTCTGGTCCGCATCGGGCAATACCGGTCGAT
Source organism: Cellvibrionaceae bacterium (assembly GCA_019634095.1). Taxonomy (GTDB): domain Bacteria; phylum Pseudomonadota; class Gammaproteobacteria; order Pseudomonadales; family Cellvibrionaceae; genus JAHQVY01. The sequence goes on along the minus strand of JAHQVY010000178.1, from coordinate 1,181 downwards.
CCAGCATCATAACCGGTATGGCGAATTCGCGCGCGGCTTGCAGTTTTGCAGCGGTGGCTTCACCACCGCTGTTTTTACTCACCAACACATCAATCGCCCGGGTATGCAGTAACTGCCTTTCATCTTGCAAAGCAAAAGGTCCAATGGCTTTTATCCAATGTACGCTGCGAGGCAAAGCAATACTGGGTTTGCACGCTGTTCGCAACCATTGCTGTTGATGCCCATAGGCGGCTAACAAGGCGAGTTGTTGCTGTGTTAACTGACCACAGGTTAACAAAACACGCCGATATACAGCCAAATTGGCGGCAAGCTCGGACCAGTGGCTAAAACACCGCCAGCGGTCACCGGGCTGAGATTGCCAAGCAGCTCTGTGAAAACGCCAGCAGGGTACACCGCAGGCCCTGGCGGCTTCAAGCGCGGTGTTGCTCATGGTTTTAGCGTAGGGATGGGTAATATCTAATAACGCGGCAACACGCTGTTGTTGAATATATTCACGCAAACCGCCAAATTGAGTAAAGCCACCGCTGACAATTTGGCAATTTACCTCGGGGCGGCGCACCAAGCCCGCCACCGAATAAATCACGGTTAAACCTTGCTGATAAAAAAATTCAGCCAAGTACCGACCATCGGCAGTACCTCCGAGTATCAGTAAACACATATTATAAGCCCGCTCCACGAAAGGCCGCAGAGTCTGTGCTAGAGGCAATTAACTCGCCTTTGCGATTAATAGCGAGAATTTCAAGCGCTGTTGTGTGGGGAAGATGCCGACGTGCAAACACCAGAGCTTGTTGGCATACCGCCGCGGCCAAATCGATACCGGCGTTTAAACACAGGCTATAGGCCTCGATACTGGTATTGGCAGCGCGTATTGTTTCTTGCAAGCGCTTATCGGCGCCCAAGGTTTGCGCTAGAGCGGCCAGGTAGGGAAAGTCAATACTCGAAACACGGCTGTTTAAATCCAGATGGCCATTAGCTAACTTGGTAATTTTACCAAAGCCGCCACAAATACTAACCCGCTCTATTGGCACTTTTTTCAGATGCTTGAATACAGCGCCGGCAAAGTCTCCCATTTCTATAATGGCCATATCCTGCATTGCATATTTTCGCTTCACCAGTTGTTCGCTGCTATTGCCGGTGGTCGCCGCGATATGCACCAAGCCATTGGCCTGCGCAACATCGAT
>JAHQVY010000177.1 GCA_019634095.1 Cellvibrionaceae bacterium | reverse complement strand
GTTAGGGTATTGATGAAAATAGGGTTAGGCGGGAAACAAATCCCCGAGAATATCGTGAATTAAAGCTTCGCTAAGCCCTCGAGGTTTATCAAGATCTCTATACCCAAAACACTTGAGATTTAGGTGTTAGGAGTGCGTCAATTTTTGTTCTTGGCAAGGCGCGACAACGCACAATAGCTATTCTATTTAAGGCGGAGCAACACCGCCAAGGGTACTTAGGGGCGTGCTCATGAGGCCTAAATCTCAAGTGTTTTGGGTATATAAGATTAATAATGCTCCAAACGCGCAGTGAGTGAGCCGTAAGCTCTTCGAATAAGCCCGCTCAGCGAGGCACTATTAACCGCCTCACAGCTAAGGTGATACGTGCAGGAGTTTTTTGTTTATATGGGTCTTTTACCCTAACGTTGCATAAACTTTCGGCCCGGAACCGCTTGCCTAGCACTGTACTCGATTTTCTTCGGCTTCACTAAGGGCGGCTTGTGTTCGCGGTAAAAAACGCCGTGCAACGCTATGAATACCATTCTAAAAGTTTTTGAGTCCAAAACTTTATACAACGTTAGGGTTAATTCTTCCGATCATCTCGGCTTGGAGGTACATCCTGGTTAAGGAGGTACTTCCGTGCACGGTAAAAGCTAACTCGATAGCGCTGTGTAATCTAACCTTTTTTACTGGCGTTCGCCCCTCCGTTTGATGGCGAATTGTTCTGAGGCTTGTTGATACCCGGCTGATGGGTCACCATGGTTGCCGGTGCGGGGGTGAGTTTATTAAATTGTTCTTTGTGTGCGTCTACATCCATGTCGATCGAGCCGCGAAATTTGGCGCCGTCTTCTAAGATAACCCGATCTGCAACCAAGTTACCTTGCACGTTGCTCGAGGATAAAATAGAAATGCGTTCTTGGCCGAATAAGTCCCCCTCAACAGTGCCTTCTATGGTGATGGTTTTTGCAAGTACGTTGGCTCTGACAACGCCCTGCTCGCCAATAGTGAGGGTGTGATCTTTTAAATCGACGAGGCCATCGACTTGGCCTTGTACCAGGATGTCTTCCTCGCCCACCAACTCGCCTTTCACACGAATTTTGGGGCCAATAACCGCGGTTGCAGTTACCTCTGGTGTTGATTTTTCGGTATTTAATGGGGTATTAGTGGTCATAGTTGCACTTGGGTTAGGGCTGGCCCCATTCTTTGGCGCCGCCGGCGTCGATGTATTGGTAGTGGTTTTGTAGGTCGTGTTTGTTTTTATACTGCTCATAGGTATCCCCTTTGAATAAATCTCTCACTTCTGGTGAAACAATAATGCGTTTTTTGTCGCCCAATAATGGCGGCATACAGGATCAGGAAATAATAACATCCATAATGACAAGCGTTTCGATCACTAATGAATCGTGTGGATAATAGCTAATACGAACTTGTTTAAAAATAACAAGAACACGTTTAAATGTAATGTTGAGCAGGCCGAGGATAGTGGAGCTTACCTCAGGAGTGAGCATAGTTGCGCAACCTTCTCGGTATACACAAGTGACTACTTTACTCGCTTACTCAAATATATTAGATGACATGAGCCTGGAGCGTTATGCGAATGCTGGGATATGAGAATTAAGTTTGTCGACTTATTAAATTCTTCAAACAAATCCTGATAATCAGTTAACTTGTTTAAGCATAGCGCACGGTCATTAAAGCGGATCAAATAGGGATAATAAAGTAGAGAGTTCGCAAAACCTAATAAAATCACAATGGGATTTTCCGGCAAGGGCATCGATAACGTTGGTGGGTAAAGTTGGTCGATAAAATTGGCGCCGAAAAACCCGCATATAAGTATACGTGTTTAACTAAATAGCTTACATCTTTTCCATGACATCGATACCGAGTAAATATAGCCCTTGTTTTAAAGTTTGGGCGACGATTTTGCTTATCTGCAAGCGACTATCTTTTTCAGCTTCAATCACTCCCTCTTTGAGTATTGGGCAGCTTTCGTAAAAGCTCATAAACAAGCTAGTTAGATCATAAAGGTAGTTGCATAAAATATGAGGGAAAGCATCGGCGCTAACCTGGTTGACAACCTCCGAAAACTGTAGGGTTTTAATGACCAATGCTTTTTCTTGAGGCTGGCTAATTGTCAGGTTATAGCTAAAATTGTCGATGTTGATTTCAGCCTTGCGAAAAATACTACAAATTCTGGCATAGGCATATTGCAGGTAGGGCGCGGTATTGCCCTCAAAACTTAACATATTGTTCCAGTTGAAGATGTAGTCATTAGTGCGCGTTTTCGATAGGTCAGCATATTTTATCGCACCGATGCCCACTTTCTCCGCAATTGTTTGTATTTCATCGTCACTTAGCTGGGTGTTTTTCTGTCGTACCACCTCCTCGGCGCGCACTTTTGCCTCTTCTATTAAGTCGATTAATTTAACAGTTCCACCGCTGCGCGTTTTAAAGGGTTTGCCATCTTCCCCCAGCATGGTGCCAAAAGCGTGATGCTCGAGGCTAACCCACTGATCGGCAATATTCGCTTTTTTTGCGATGGTGAATACTTGCTGCATATGTAGCGACTGCCTGGCATCGATAAAATACAACACGCGATCAGCCTTAAGCTGATTAACGCGGAAGTTAATCGCAGCGAGATCTGTAGTGGCGTAGAGGTAACCGCCATCTTTTTTCTGGATAATAACTGGGCTGGGGTCGCCGTTTTTGTCTGCGAGCTCTTCCAGAAAGGCGACTTTAGCGCCGCGGTCTTCCACAGCGATACCATTGTCGAGCAGCAGAGTAACAATGTCGCCGAGTTGATCGTTGTATGCGCTTTCGCCACGCACATCCTTTTCACTGAGGCTGACATTAAGTTTTAGGTACAGCTCATGGCTGTGGCGCAGGGATACTTCCTTAAAGTGCTGCCACAGTTTGAGGATGCCCGGGTCGCCCGATTGCAGTTTCACCACGTATTCGCGAGACTTTTTGGCAAACTGTTCATCTTCATCAAAGTGTTTTTTGGCCTGTTGGTAGAATGTCTCTAAGTCTTTTAAGGCCAGGTCTACTTGCTGACCCTCGCTCATATTATTTTCCAGCTCGCAAATTAACATACCGAACTGAGTGCCCCAATCGCCGACATGGTTTTGCTTTATAACAGTGTCGCCCAGGAAGTGGAGAACTCTGGCCATTGCGTCGCCAATAATGGTGGAGCGCAGGTGGCCCACATGCATTTCTTTGGCTAGGTTGGGCGCCGAATAATCGATAACCACCGTGAGGGGGGTAGCCTTGGTATTAATACCCAATTTGCTGTCTTTGCTGGCTCGATATAACTGCTTGGCGAGCCATTGCGGATCTAGGTGAATATTAATAAAGCCGGGGCCTGCGATTTCCAGTTTTTCGGCCACGCCGGAGAGGTCCAAATTATCGACGATTAGTTTGGCAACGTCGCGGGGCTTTGATTTCATGGATTTGGCTGCTGCCATGGCGCCATTTGCCTGGTAATCGCCAAAGTCGCTATTTTTCGATACCGTTACATTGGGAGTGAGGTCTGGCGGAATACCTGCATCGGACATTGCACATCGCACGCGTTCATTAAGCAACTCTCGAATATTCATAAAAAAGCAACCTGAGGTATGAGGGTATAAAAAGCGAGGATTGTAGCCGCAGAGGCTATAGATGCAAGTTAACTTGCTATATTGCTACAATTTTAGCAGCCAATCACGATTCCCTGTAAGCGTAGCTTACTAAGGAGAAACTTAGAAAGGATACCCTCTGTTTCAAGCGCCCTGTTTCAAGCCGATTGTGAATATACCCAAAGCGTTTGAGATTTAGGTGTTAGGAGTGCGCCAATTTTTGTTCTTGGCAAGGCGGTACTCACAGGGATGTGAGGTATTAGGGCAACGCATCGCTACAAGGAAGTAGCTTATTAGGGTAATGCAGGAGCAATTACCGAGGAGCAGTTAATAGCCATTCTATTGAGAAGGCGGAGCAACACCGCCAAGGGCACTTAGGGGCGTGCTCATGAGGCCTAAATCTCAAGTGTTTTGGGTATATATCCCTATAAGCTTGTTACCCATATCCCTAATGGTCACGGTTTGAGGCAGGGGGTATCCTTTCTTTCGTTGCCAGTTAATAGTTGTTGAGCAATACGCTGCTAAAGACTTAATGATTTCGATTACAGGCAAGGTGGCGCCGCTATTTGTGCGGTTTTCGTCAATCATCAATTTTGCATTGAACATGCTGTGTGGGCAGCAGCAAGCGTTGAATAGCGCAGATCCCGAGATCAGCCCGCGCTCAGATGCGACAAATTGGCACAGCATCGCCTGCACTCCGGCTTTTATTTTGGGCGCTGCCTTCGCATTTGCAGCAATGCCGTGCTGGGGAACGAGTCAGTTCGCTGGCAGGGCCCGCGATGCATAGAGTTGGTCCAGCGGGTTGTTGCAGTGCGTGACCGCAGGTTTTTTAGAACGCTGCTGCCTAGGGGGTCCCTGAACGAAGAGCCCTGCTCACCCTCGGGTAGGTTGCGGGCTTTGCGGCTTGTGTCTTCCGGTGGAGGCACTGGTTTAGTTATGATGCAGCTTGTTTAACAATGGCGCCTTCAACCTAAATTAATCATTTGAATCTACTGCGGACGCCCAATGAACTGAAATTAGAGCGTTGTTTCAATTTTGCGACTGCACCCGCAGAGTGACTACGAATTTGCCGCAAAAGTTAAAAAATGCACTCTAATTTCAGCCCCTTGAACGCCCTCGCTACGATCCAACTGATTAATTTAGGTTCAAAGCAAGCAGCGATCGGGGCAGTTAAATGAAGTTGACGAGTAATAAAGGCGCGTTTTGATATTCTTGCCGTTGACTGCGTAAGGCGGGCGTTTTTACAGACCCTCGGTGCCTCCGCATCGGCGGGAGGCGCTTAAAGCACGCGCCAGACATTTTGTGATTTACGCGGTTATGTACCGGTCCATGTTCTACCCCGCGGGGAGTTATTGCCGCAAACTATGGGGTGTGCAGCCAACGCTCATTCGCGGCTATTGTGAATTTGATATCGACTTGCCGTAGCGGGTGCGCCAGGATAAGCGCGATTGGTGGCAGTACTGAGCGGGCGATATTATCAATTGGCGCTTGAGTAATCCCTAGCGTGGCATAGAATTTTTGAGCGTTTTCATTATCTGTCTGGAAGGGCTCGATGAGCAACTCGGCGAATTTATAATTGTGCGGGTTTAACACTAACTGAGGAGCGTGCACGAAATAAACTCCCGTTTTGGCTTGATATAAGCCTCGCTGCTGGTGTTGTAAAAAGCATCAAATAGAACGACTATGCCTACCTTTTTACGTCTATGCAGCGAGGCTTATATCGGCGCCAAATTCTCGAAGTTATTTCGTGCACATCCCTAAGCGTTTCAATTTGGTTCTTACATGTCTAAAGAAACAGTTTCTGAGCTTATTTTAAAATTTAGCTGTGTCGATCAGCCCGGTATTGTAGCTGACGTGGCCAGTCTATTTTCTTTGCAAGGTTTTAATATTCGCGAATCTTCGCAGTTTGAAGATGTGACCACTCGTTGTTTTTTTATGCGCACTTTGCTCGAATCGGTGGAGGGACCAAAAAAACTAAGTGATGTTCACTCTGCTTTCCTTTCGGTGGCGGAGCGTTACAAAATGCAATGGCAGTTAGCTGATGGCGATACCAAGTTAAAGGTGTTAATTGCAGTGTCGCAGTGGGGCCACTGTTTGAATAACTTGTTAAATAGTTGGAAGCGCGGTTCCTTGCCGGTGGAGATTGTTGGCGTGGTTTCTAATCACGAAGAGATGCGTTCTCTCACCGAATGGTACGGTGTACCCTATTACTATTTGCCGGTAAACCGAGAAAATAAGCGTCAACAAGAGCAGCAAATGCTAGCGTTATTTCGCGAAACAAAAGCCGAACTTTTGGTGTTGGCGCGTTATATGCAGATAATCTCCGATGAGCTTTGCGCTCAGTTGCAGGGCAGGGCAATCAATATTCATCATTCCTTCCTTCCCGGGTTTAAGGGGGCTAAGCCTTATCATCAGGCGTATCAGCGTGGTGTTAAGCTGATTGGCGCAACTGCTCATTATGTCACTGCTGAATTGGATGAAGGTCCGATTATTGAGCAGGCGGTAGAGCGTGTAAATCATGCAAATTCCCCCGATGAATTGGTGGAAATTGGCCGCGATATTGAATCTGTGGTATTGCAGCGAGCAGTGCGCTGGCACGCTGAACATCGCGTGCTGCTCAATGGCCAAAAAACTGTCGTGTTTACCCGTTAAATAAATGATTAAGTTGCAATGGATTGGCACTGTTATCTACGTGCTACGTTATGCCGGTAAAGGTATAAATTTTACATTTTTTAGTAAAGGGGGCTGGGCTATGCCTAAAATGATTGGGCTAATAAACCCTAGCGTTGCATAGATTTTCAGCTCAGAATCGGCTATAGCACTGCTAGCGTCGTACGCGATTTTTTTTACACTAAGCGTGACTTATGTTTGCCGTTTAAAAGTCCCCGTGCAAAGGCTATAAGCACCCTTCTAACAGCCTCTTAATTCCATACTTTGTCTTAAATAAATCCGTTGAATCGTAGCGAGGGCGTTTAGGGTACCGAAATCGGAAAGAATTTTTCACTTTTTGGGCCAATTCGATATTGACCTTAAGTAGTCATGCTAAGGGCAAAACCACAAAAAAGAAAAACTCATTGATTTTTGTACATTAGTCGTCCGCAGCAGATTCGAAGCATGATGCACGGGTTCAATGACAATGACGGCCTTGACGATAACAGCGCTGAGCCCCAGCTACTTAACTTGAATTAGATCTGTTCTAAGAATAAAGCATGGCGAAAGACCTACTGTTTTAGTGCGAATCCTGGGGATAGGCTTGGGCTAAGTTTCGTATCGAGTTGAAAAGGGCGGTGCTGCCGCAGCTGTGCATCTGCAACTTTGGGTCTATGATTGTTCGCTGGGAAACATAGCAAAATACGTTCCTGCTTTAAATAGCAACGGCAATGCCCCCGCCTCCTGTGTCAGTATTGTACGCTGATGACTTTATTTTAGCGCTGAGGGTTCTTGTTGAACGCTGAAGGCTTATATGTTCGACGCTGCAGGCTTATATGTTCGACGCTGAAGGCTCTATAAAAGCGCACTGCAATTCGTAATTATTCGGTATAGTAAGTCTTTGTCCTTGGTGTAGTATAGCCCCAGCTTTTTAATGGCTGGGGTATTGCAGGGCTCATATGAGCCTACCGACTGACATGCATCTACGGAAAGATAGCTCGGGGAAACATTACTCATGGAAACATAGCTCGAGGGAAACATAGCTCGAGGGAAGTTAGTTGGTTTGGGCGCTGTGAACGCATCTTCGGGGGCTCCCGGAGCGGAGAATCTCCTGCATTTGTGCCACTCGAGGTGATGACCAGAACCGGGATGTTGGCCAAAATAGAAAGTAAAGAAATATTGACTGTATGGAGTGGTAGTGACACAGGGAATATCCCGAAGCTGAAAATATTGGCGTTGGGAATAGCAGTTTGAGTGTTAAGGCTAGGTTGAAACTTTTATGGTTGCGACCACAGTGTTGAGGCGAAAGTAAGAGCTTTAAGGTTTGATAAGTAATACTGAACAATGATGTATTGAACGATTTCCTGCCAAAATCTATAGAAGAATATTTTTAGCCTAGTGCAATGCAAGGCCATCTTCTGGAATACAAAAGCGGTTACTTACGCAATGAAGTAACCGCTATTTTCCCAATTATTAGCTGTGCCAACCCGATTTATCATTACTCATCCTAGTCTAGCCCTTTGTCGACTTAATTTTTATATACCCAAAGCGTTTGAGATTTAGGTGTTAGGAGTGCGCCAATTAAGGTTCTTGGCAAGCGGTACTCACATGGATGTGAGGTATTAGGGCAATGCAGGAGCAATTGCCGAGACAACGCACATAAGCCATTCTATTTAAGGCGGAGCAACACCGCCAAGGGCACTTAGGGGCGTGCTCATG
>JAHQVY010000176.1 GCA_019634095.1 Cellvibrionaceae bacterium | reverse complement strand
AGGTGTTAGGAGTGCGTCAATTTTTGTTCTTGGCAAGGCGCGACAACGCACAATAGCCATTCTATTTAAGGCGGAGCAACACCGCCAAGGGCACTTAGGGGCGTGCTCATGAGGCCTAAATCTCAAGTGTTTTGGGTATATTTACGCGTTATTGCCCGCCAACCCAGTTCAAACCCGCACTCAAGAATAGCTAATCGCATTGCTCCGATAGCCACCGCTGCTGGGTTAAAATTGCTACTGGGTTAAAATCGCTACTGGGTAAAAATAGTTGCTGGATTAAAATAGCTGTCAAGTTTATAGAAGCGGCATATTAGCCGGTGCAGCCTTGCCAAGCTTTTACTTACCCAGCGTCATTAGGAACATAGGAAGGGGACGGCCGGGGCATTAAAGCGTCGGGAACTCTTGCACAGCGACCAGGGAAGGCTTGAGCGGCCTGGACAATGCCATGGGGCTTGCCAGCTAAGTTAAGTGCCATTCGCTGCCGAGGCCACCTAATTCTCACCCGGGTGTAATATTATGCGCGGCGAAGGGTTCAAAGCTAAGACCGGTCACGGCATTTGCAAGCCGCAATTCGCTACAATACCCAACACAAGCTCGGGCCCTTTTGTTCTAAGGTTTTGCTTATAAGCAAACGACAGCGACACAAAGAACAGCCAGTGTCCGTAGGTTTTGCTAATTTTAATGTGATAGCGTTTGGCCGGGAGCAAAGCCTACGCTGGCTGGGTTAGCGGAAAATCTCCGCCATCTCAGTGTCGCGAGCCGTCGGGTTTTGAACAGGCCGCAGGCCCGAGAGCCACTATTTATTTATTCACGTTATCTATTCACGTTATCTGTTCACGGGATAGATCGCCGCTCGGTTTCACTAGATCATTTCGCGGCTAGCGAGCCGTTTATTTTATTCATTATTGCCGCAACAATGCCAACATTATGCTAACAGCCTCAATAATCAATACCCCAGACCCTGTATGGCAAGCCATTCGCCAAGAGGCGGCAGACGAGGCCGCCAATGAGCCCTCGCTGGCCAGCTTTTTCCATGCCACTATTTTGAACCATGACAGCCTCGAAAGCGCGCTGAGCTTCCACCTGGCCAACAAACTTGCCAGTCCGGAAATTTCGGCACTGCAGATCCGAGATATCATCGAAGAGGTTCTTCGGGTTGATGAGTGCGTATCGCTCGCGGTGCGCGCCGATATCACGGCGGTTTACCAGCGCGACTCAGCCTGCGACTCCTACGTGTTGCCCTTTCTTTACTTCAAGGGCTTTCACGCCCTGGAAAGCTTCCGTATTGCGCATCATCTTTGGAAGCGCAACCGCAAGCAACTGGCCTATTTTATACAGAGCCACATTGCCTTAAATTTCGGCGTTGATATTCACCCGGCCGCGCAAATTGGCAAGGGTATTATGCTAGATCACGCCACTGGCATTGTGATTGGCGAAACCTGCGTTATCGAGGACGAAGTGTCCATTATGCAGGCCGTCACCTTGGGTGGCACCGGCAAACAGGCTGGCGATCGTCATCCAAAAGTACGCCGCGGCGTGCTGATTAGCTCCGGCGCGAAAATACTGGGCAACATAGAAATTGGGGAAGGCGCCAAGGTGGGAGCCGGCAGTGTAGTGCTGAAAGCGGTGGCACCGCACACTACTGTAGTGGGCGTGCCCGCAGAGCCGGTGGGTCGCACCGAATCTAAGAACCCGGCCTTAGAAATGAACCACGATATTTGTTGCGAATCCGACACAGCGGCTAAGTAGCGGCTAAACGGAAAGCGCTAGTCTAGCTCAAGGGGGAACGGCATAACGTCGCGGATGTTTTTCGAACCCAGCAAACACATAGCCAGGCGGTCTACCCCCAATGCGATTCCCGCGCACTCGGGCAAGCCGTCTTGATGAGCGCGCAGTAGTTTTTTGTCCAATTTAATATTGCTTTTATTCATAGATTCACGCTTTTTATTATCCTCGGTGAAGCGCCGGTACATCTCATCGGCGTCGGTTAGCTCCCAATAGGCATTGGCTAGCTCTATACCCTGCCAAAACACCTCAAATCGTTTGGCCACGTCGCGACCCAGTACATCGGCCCCTTTTTTGGCCAGTGCGGCTTGGCTCAGGGGGAAATCGTAAACGATGGTTAGGGCTTGCAGTTTGGGTTCTACTAAATGACTAAAGAGCAAATCTAGCCAAAAATTTTTGTCCATGTCTGTCCATGTAACAGCCAACAGTTGCCGCGCCACCTGGCACAGCTGTTCCGCAGTAGCAGTGTGTGGGTTCAGCCCCACCCAAGTTTCAAACAACTGCGCGTAACTGAAGCGCTCTGCGCTGAGCTCGGGCCTTAGACTCTTAAAAAATTCGTCCACCTCTTGCATTAGCTCGGTATCGCTATACCCCAAACGGTACCACTCCAACATGGTGAATTCTGGGTTGTGGCGCGCGCCCTGCTCTTCGCAGCGAAACGCTTTGCCGAGGTAGTAAAGAGAGTCGCAGCCCTGGGCCAGTAGCCGTTTGATAAACGACTCGGGAGAACTCTGCAAATAATAGTACTTCCCCCCCAGGATTAACGCGAGCGACTCAATATGCGGGTCGCTCACCGCCGAGGGCCCAATAACCGGAACCTCAACTTCCATAAGGCCGCGCAAGGCAAAAAACTCGCGGATTTTGGCGAGTAAGCCGGCGCGAAATCGCAGTAGTTCGTTCAGCGTGCTCGCGCCTGTTAACTCAGTGGCAGACAAAGCTCACTTACTCGCGCGACCGAGGTACTCCCCGGTTCGCGTATCTACCCGGATGACTTCGCCAACCGATAAAAACAGTGGCACCTTCACCACCGCTCCAGTGGAGAGTGTGGCGGGCTTGGTGCCGCCCTGTGCGGTATCGCCTTTTAAACCGGGATCGGTTTCAGTAATTTCTAACTCCACATGATTGGGGGGTGTCACAGCCAGTGGCGCGCCATTGTAGAGAGTCACGAAGATACGGTCTTGCTCGCGCAGCCATTTTGCCGCCTCGCCCACCGTGTTCTCGTCGGCCTGATGCTGTTCGAAAGTATCTGGCTCCATAAAATGCCAAAACTCGCCATCGGTATAGAGGTAGTCCATCTCCATATCTAGCACATCGGCACCTTCCAAAGATTCACCAGACTTAAATGTGCGCTCCCAGACGCGACCCGTCTTCAGGTTTTTCATACGCACGCGGTTAAATGCCTGTCCTTTACCGGGCTTAACGTACTCATTTTCCAGGATGGAGCAAGGGTCGCCATCCAGCATCACTTTGAGGCCGCCCTTGAATTCATTGGTGGAATAACTTGCCATGATTTTTTACTCGTGATTTTGATAAAAACCTTAAACCTTAGGCGATAGAGAAAACGCTGCCCAGGATAAGAACTGAGCAGCTGAATACCGCCCGGGCCGCCAGTATACAGCAGCGCCCACTAACTATTAACCCGAATAAACCGCAGCCCCTCGTCTAGCCGCGACATCTAAACCAAGGTCGCGTGATATCATTTGTCGAAACCATTGAATTAATACCTAGCCATGACCTCCCCCGAATTAAAACTCAAGCAATTACCCAGCTGGCAACAGGAACTGGGCCAGCTGATGACCGACCCAGCAGAATTGGTGCATCACTTAAAACTGGGGCGCCAGTGGCTTGCGCCGGCTATTGCCGCAGCCAAGCTGTTTCCGCTGCGTGCCACACGCAGCTATGTGCAGCGCATCGCACCCGGTCGGCCAGACGACCCGCTGCTTCGACAAATCCTGCCTTTGCAAGCGGAACTCAAAACCGATAAGGGCTATAGCGCAGATCCTTTGGGTGAGCAGCGCGCCAATCCTGTCCCGGGCCTAATTCACAAGTACCATGGCCGGGTGTTACTGGTGGCTGCGCCGCAGTGCGCCATCAACTGCCGCTACTGTTTTCGCCGCCATTTCGATTACAAAAGCAACACGCCTTCCCGGCAGCAATGGCAGCAAGCCATTGACTACATCCGACAACATCCCAGCATAGACGAAGTCATACTCAGCGGCGGCGACCCTCTGGTGTTAGCAGACAAGCCCCTGGCGTGGCTAGTCGAGCAACTCGCCAGCATTCAGCATGTGCAGCGCTTGCGTATTCACAGCCGCCTGCCCATAGTTTTACCGCAGCGGCTAACAGCACAGCTGCTGTCTTTATTGCAGCATAACCGCATGCACTGCGTGGTCGTGGTCCACTGTAATCACCCCAAAGAAATTAATGACGAGGTAGCCTCAGCCTTGCTATCACTCAAACACCACGGACTCACCACCTTAAATCAAAGTGTGTTACTCAAAGGCGTCAACGATTGCTCGAGCACCTTGGTGGATCTATCAAAACGACTCTTTGAACTCGGCGTTTTACCCTACTACCTGCACGCCCTCGATAAAATTGTCGGCGCTGCTCATTTTGAAGTCGCCGAGCCGGAAATAAAAAATCTTTACCGCTCGCTTCTCAGGGAGCTACCCGGCTATTTGGTACCCAAGTTAGTCAGAGAAGTGCAAGGCGCACAATCTAAAGTGGCCATCAGCTGCGATTAACCACGCGACAATCACCACGAATACCAGCGCTGCAGCGAAGGCGGTAATAAGCCCAACCCTGCACGCTTGTTGCTCCAGTAACCCATGAATTAGCGCTCGATCTCCCGGCTTAAAGTAAGTGTTTACCCCCCTTAGAAAGGGCTATACTGAAAGACAGCGGAGTTCGCTTATAATGCTTAGCGATTTACCTGGTGACCCGATCAAGGGAATGGGCAAGCTAAAATGAATACACACAACCTAAGCCGAGCGTTATTGGCGAACATCGCGCCGCCGGCGCCAAACATGTCGAAACTCAGTTTTTGCGCCAGCAATAAAGTCAGCAAGGTATCCGCCTGGGTCGACGCATTACACGCCACACAAATTCCGTACACCAGTGTTATTCTCTATAAAGCACTGCCAGAAATTCACCAGTTACAGACAAGCCCCGAAAACCGCCTTGCCATGCTGGAGATCTTGCGACCCACGACGCAAAATATAATTGGAGCTTTAATTGACGATGCGCTTGTCAATAAGCAGAGCTCAATTAGCGAGATAAAAAAAGCCACTATCGTCGCCCTGTCGCTACAAAAGAGCATGCTCGACGGCTACTTGCGTTGCGTATACGATTTTTGTAACGCAAAGAAGCTAAGCGCTGCTGTGGTGCCTCAATTAGCCATGGCAATTCACCGCAGTATCACTGCAATTGGCCTGCTTGTTTTAAAACGCTATCAACTTTACACCCTGCCGCCGAGCGGTCTGTGGCGAAACCTACACAGTTTATTTCAAATTGCCGAACACTTCGATTTTTTGGCAACACCCGTGGTTGATCCACTGCTGGTCAATGCCAAGGCAATCAATATCCAGCGCGCCTACGTGCGAGTGTTAATGATGCCCACGGCAAAACTTAACCAGCTAAGTAAAAATGACGTACAAGCTCTGTATCATGCTTTCGAAGATTGGAGCGCCGCGGTAAAATTACTCAGCCACCGCTCTGATGATAATTTTTACGCGGTAGATCTCGACAGCGACCACCCGGCGCTGTGCAAAAACCGCCTAGCAAACCAAACTGCGGGCCGAATAATTGACATCAGCTTCAAACATGTCGTTGTCCACCTAACGTCGCTGCAGCAAGCGCAAAGTCACACTGGTGAAATTGAAACGGCAGCGCAGTCAAACGGGAGCGATTCGGGCATCACCACCTCCCTAGCGAACCATCTCATCGGCTGCTGGGGCAGTATCGCGCAGCGCAAGCAAGAGCGCAAAAACTTACAGGCGTCGGCTGATCTTTGTATCGGTTTGGTGGATTGCCATAAAATGATTGGCGGTGGTTTAAGTTTTGATGAGTTTAATCGCATGGGTGGATTAAACGTTGTCGAATCCCCCTTAGGCGTCTACCCCAACGACCTTAACAACGCCCCACCTACCGCAAGGGGCAAAGACGTGAATACTTACCGAGTCACAGTGCAAAACCAAAGTACAGGAGGCTTTTGTCTGCTATGGCAGGGCGATAAACCGGTACGTATTGAAGCGGGAGAATTTATCGGCATTAAAAATACCGGTAAACGCACCTGGAGCCTCTGTGTTGTACGCTGGATCAAACAACTCAAGCACGCCACCCAAATGGGCCTGCAGTTGCTAAGCAAATCGCCAATCGCCGCCGGCGCCGCCCAAGAATATGATATGGGTGGCCAGTCACCTTACATGCGGGTATTTCTGTGTTCGTCAAAGGCTCCAGGCGAAGCACTGTCGATTATTACGCCAAACAAGCCCTTCAGCGAGCACGAGCGTCTAAAGCTATATGACGGTGACGGCGTTTATTCGATTCTTCTAAACGAGTGTTTTTTCTCAACGTCTATTGTCAAGCAGTTTTGCTATACACCCACCGATACTGCTGGCACATCTGCGCCACCGGGGCGTGAGAATTCCCGAACCGGGAAAGCGCAACGCACCTTTGACAATTCTTGGGATTAAATACACCCAAAACACTTGAGATTTAGGTGTTAGGAGTGCGTCAATTTTTGTTCTTGGCAAGGCGCGACAACGCACAATAGCCATTCTATTTAAGGCGGAGCAACACCGCCAAGGGCACTTAGGGGCCTGCTCATGAGGCCTAAATCTCAAGTGTTTTGGGTATCTTTACCCAAATTTATCGATCGACCCCAATTCGAGATTTGCGCAATTGCTTGCAGCCCTTGAACTCCAGATGATGTGGTGCCGTGAGGTTCTTGTCGACCAGAAAAAATAACTATTTGGCGCGCTTTTGCAAGCTTTACTTTTTTGCTCCGACAAACCCGGGCTTACACCGTGTCTAATTCAAAGGGCGCCAGGGCAGTCCAAGCAAATTATTTTGCGCAAAAAATCGCTTGTTTGCCATCTTTAAATCGTTGTCCGCAAAGCGGTTTTTAGGTGCCAAGCGTGTGCAAACTCATGCTTATCCAGCTACATTTGAGGTATGGATCAAACAAAAACCCTACGTTTACTTATACTTAACGATTCGCTTTCAGAAGCTGAGCGACTCATTAGCATGCTGCACAATGCCGGTCGGCCAGCGCGTGCGCAGCATGTTAACGATGAAGAAACCCTCACCCAGCAGCTGCAGGACAAATCCTGGGATTTAATGATCGCCCATGACAGCACGCAAAATCTGCGACCAGTAACAGCTATTCGTATCATTCGCCGTTTCAACAAAGATATACCTTTGATCCTACTTACCGACCAAGAAGGCACCTACGCCATCGTGGAGGGTATGAAGATGGGAGCGGTCGATGTGGTTCGTCTCGACGAAGACCAACACTTGCTGCAAGTTATTCAACGGGAAATGGACAATATTTTAGTTCGCGCGCAAAGACGCTTTGCCGAGCGGCGCTTTCACGACATCGAGCGTCGTAACCAGCAATTACTCGACAGCTCCCGCGATGCTATTGCCTTTGTGCAAGATGGCATGTTCCTCTACACCAACGATTCATTTGCCGAAATGCTAGCGTTCGGGAATAGCGAAGAGCTGGACTGTATGCCAGTTATCGACATCACCAACGAGAAAGATCAGCTCAAAGTTAAAAAATTCCTTAAAGATTTTATGCTTAAAGGCAGCGAAATCGACACCGTTCCCCTAGAGTTTAATGTGTTAATGGGTGACGGTAGCGAGCGCCCGATAACTTTTGATGTTTGCAAATCCAGCTACGACGATGAAATATGTATTCAGTTTGTGGTGCATCAACTCAATGCCGACACCCAAGAACTGGAAGCGCAGCTGGAGCAAATCAAATATCAAGATCTATCCACCGGCCTGCACAACAAAGCCTACTTGCTAGAAATACTTCAAAAGAGCGTAGATCGCGCCGGACGCGGCTCACAGAATAGCGCCCTGATTCATATCGGTATTAAAGATTTTCTCGACACAGTAAAAAATAAACTCGGCGTTGCCGCATTGGATATTGTGCTCGCCACTATTGCCAATCACGCAAAAACCCTAACTCCCCCCGAGGGCACCTTGTGCCGCTATTCAGAAAATAGCTTTATGCT
>JAHQVY010000175.1 GCA_019634095.1 Cellvibrionaceae bacterium | reverse complement strand
CCAGTTTATCGGGTGGAGTTACCCATTTGCGATCCATTAAAATGGCGGAAATTCAGCACGATGCCCAGGGCGACATTATTACGCTCGACCCCTATAGGGATTAAACAGTTTTGCGTTGCCGAGTAATTTCACTATTGATTAATCGAATAATTAGTAAATTAATTAAAGAATTAATTAAAGAGTTGGCAAGTGAATAAACTAAATAATCAAATACTTAATAAGTTTACAATATAATTGAGAAGTCAATGTAGTAAGTTAACCGGCGCCAAGCGATATGCTATTCAAGCTAATTATTTTTCATTTATTAAAAGTGGGTTGCGTTTAAATTGTTAACCATATTGTGGTTATTGTCAATTCCACAAAAGGTGGGCGGGGCTTACGAGGATGCTTTCCGCTGCCGGCGTTCACGCGGTCTAGTTTTTCGCAGCGACTCCGCCATTGTTGCAAGGCATGCCGTTATGTGATGTGTTGCCGGTTACATGAAGTGAAAGGACGGCTTTTCCAAGAATCCGAGCAAAAGCTAGAGGCCTACATTACACTGTGACTTTTCGCCGCACTAACTTTGCTTCAGCTTGAAAGGCTGGTTTACAACCATTAGAGGAGTCGCTATGAAATACAATCCACTTGGCAGCAGTTCGCTCAAGGTTTCCGAAATCTGCCTCGGCACCATGACTTGGGGGGTGCAAAACAATCAACAAGATGCCGACGAACAAATAGCCTATGCGCTAAGTCAAGGCATAAATTTTTTTGATACCGCGGAAATGTATGCTATTCCACCGACGAAAGACACCTACGGCACCACCGAAACGATTATTGGCAATTGGTTGCAGCGCAACCCCGAAAAACGCCAAGATATTATATTGGCTAGCAAAATTGCCGGTGGTGGAGTGCCCTGGATTCGCGACGCCAGCCCCATAAGTGGAGACAGTGTAAAGCGCGCTGTGGACGCTTCGTTGAAACGATTGCAAACCGATTATATCGACGTGTACCAGCTGCATTGGCCCAACAGAACCTCTCCACACTTCTCGAAACATTGGCCGGGTCGGGTGCAGTTTTCTGCGGCGGATCCAGCGCGAGAAATTGAACAAATGCACGAAATTTTACAGAGCCTTGGCGACTGTATCCAAGCGGGTAAACTGCGTTATTGCGGCCTTTCCGATGATACGACCTGGGGCATTAGCCAATATATCAATTTGAGTAACAAGTTTAGCTTGCCGGCTATGGTCTCGATTCAAAATGAATTCAGCTTGTTGCATATTAAAGATTGGCCGTATCTGATTGAGCATTGCATTATGGAAAATATTGCTTACTTGCCTTGGTCTCCGCTAGGGGCTGGTATTTTGAGCGGTAAGTACCTCAATGGTCAGATACCGCAGGGCAGCCGCTGGTCTTTTTCGCAACGCAACGGCATTTTCAGAGACCAGCCCGGCGTGCATCAGGCGACCCAGGCTTTTGCGGAGGTTGCTGAAAAACATCAAATGACGCTGCCAAGCCTAGCGCTCGCCTGGTGCAAGCAAGTGGATGGCGTGACCTCGACAATTATCGGCGCCACGACGATGGAGCAATTAAAGGAGGATGTTGCCGCCTTTGAAGTGACTCTAAGCCAAGAAGCATTGGACGATACGCATGCTGTGTTGCAGCATTATATGGCGCCGTTTTAAAGCTCAACTTAAAGACGCTACCCGCTCTTAATGACGCTCTCAACGGGGGCGGGGGTTATAGGTAAAGGCCGAGCGCTTAACGCCACATGTGTGTGTTGGTTTGAATTTCATACTGCTATACTTTGCAGCTGTTTGGGGCAAATGCGAGATAGCGATGGATTTAGACCAACTAGCGAGCATCATTGCGCTAACTCTCGGGGTCGGCTGGGCCAGCGGTATCAATCTTTACGCCGCTGTGGCTGCCTTGGGGCTAGCTGGGGCGAGCGGCTATGCCGATTTACCTCAAGAATTGGCGATTATTGAAAATCCACTGGTGATCGCCGCGGCCGCTTTTATGTATGCGGTGGAGTTTTTCGCAGACAAAGTGCCGGGGATTGATACCAGCTGGGATGCGCTGCATACCTTTATTCGTATACCCGCAGGAGCGCTGCTCGCTTCCAATATGGTGGGCGATTACGGCGTGCCGCTTGAATTGGCGGCGGGCTTGGTCGGCGGCGGTTTGGCCGCCGCGTCACATGCCACCAAAGCGGGTTCCCGGGTACTCATTAATACCAGCCCGGAACCCTTTACCAATTGGGGTGCATCCATAGCAGAGGATATTTCGGTATTTGCTGGCATCTGGGCCATGTTGAATCATCCTTGGTGGTTTATTGCAGCTTTGGTATTGTTCTTATTGCTCCTGGTTTGGTTGCTTCCCAGAATTTGGCGCGCTTTGGTTTTTGTGTTTAAAAAAATCGCGTCGTTATTTGGCGGCGAAAAACCACCGGCGCTGCAGCCAAGCGGGCAAGACCACCGCTCTGGGTAATTGCGAAGCTAAACAAACGTTGGTCACGCACGGTTGAGCAAAGCAGCGCGTTCAGACCCGGTGCTTTGCAGTAACCGCTCTTCGTTGGGCGTGAACATTGCTGGAAACTGCTTTAGTGTGCTGCAGCGTGCTGAAGAAACCAACCGGTTAATGCCATCGCGGGGAAGGCTGAAGCCGGCGAGCCTCCGGCCAAATCTTCGGTAGCCACCTGCGTTTCCATTGTGCCGGTGGCCATGCCTGTGCGAGCCTGCTTTGCTAACTTATACTTGGCTTTCCGGCGTGACAACACGCAGGCCTTCCATTGCATCAGTGATAATTATTTGACAAGCCAGACGCGAGTTGCCCTGGACACCGTCTGTGAATTCCAGCATTGCTTGTTCCGACTCGTCCATTGCCGGCATTTTATCGACAAACAAAGGGTCGATAAAAACATGGCAGGTGGCGCAGGCACACGCACCTCCGCAATCGGCTAAGATGCCCGGTACATCGTTGCTGACTGCCGTTTCCATAAGTGATTCCCCATCATTGGCAGCCACTTGTTTCTCATTGCCCTCGTGGTCTATGTAAGTAATGTTGATCATTGTTTGCCTTTTATCAGATTAAAATAGTCGAATTAACAAGATTGCTGGCAGTGCTTATGCGACTGCCACGATCTCCCCATATTCAAAGGTTTTGCCGCTAGCTCAGTGAACCCCTCGAAATAAGCCTAACCTTGCATCAACCTTCGGCCCAGAACCGCCTGGGTATTTAGAAAGCCGGCTGTCCAGTATTGCGTTCTAGTGCTGTGCTCGATTTTTTTCGACTCCACTCAGTGTAATTTGTGTTCATCGTAAAAATCTCGTTGCAAAGCTAAAGCTATAGATACCGCCTTAAACGTTGCTGAATGAAAACGTTGTGCAACATTCGGATAAACGCTCACGAATTAGCCAATATGGTCAACCGGGCTAGCCCGCTGCGCGTGTGATGCATATTGTGCCGGGTTCTGCTTATTAAACTCTAGCAAAAGCTTATTCCGTTCCCGCGCAAGTTTCTCAGTTTTGGCAAAAATGCCGACCTGTGTATCGTTTTCCCCGAGAGACTCGGCGCCGGCTTCACCTTCAGCTTCACTCAATATCAAAACATTAACGCTAACAATGATATCGTAGCAGAACAGTTTTTGGGTGCTGCGGTGGCTCGCGCGAAGTGCCGGAGTCTGCGGGTGCTAGTTAACCTGCTTTTGCCGCTCGAGCAAATTCGTCTAGGATTATGGAGGCTTGCCCTAATGCGCGGCTTAAATTGGCGGCCTACATACTGCTCGATACCCTGCGGGCTCCCTAAGCGGCTGGCCAGCGGTCTGAGCAGGTTTGACTAAAACACTCAAACAATCCGGTTGGCAATACGCAATATGCATAGCGGGGCTTATCTTATCGTTGGGGCTGGTGCCATTGGTTCCATAATAGCGGGCCATTTGGCAAAGGCGGGTCTCAGTGTCAGTGTGTTGGCTCGAGGCCAGCGCGCCGCTGACATTCGACAAAACGGCATTCGTATTCGCGGGCTGGCAAACTTCGACGCACCGGTGACGGTGTTTACGCAGCCCGAGCAAATACAAGCAGTGCGGGTGCTTATCTTGGCTACAAAAACGCCGGGCACAGCGGAACTTCTCGATACGCTAAGCTCACTTGAGGTGGATTTGGTTTTATCGATTCAAAATGGGCTGATGAAAAATGCCTTGCTCAGCGCAACTTTTGGCCCTGAAAAATTAATAGGCGCACTCGCGAATACCAGCGGTGAATTGCTGCCCACAGGGGAAGTCAATTTCACTCGCAATGTGAATGTGCTAGTCGGAGAACCGGGCGGTGAGCTCAGTGAACGTGTTCAGGCCCTGGCTGATGATTTACATCAAGCGGGGGTTAAGGCACGCGCAGTGCGCAATATTTTAAGCCTCGAATGGAGCAAGTTTGTAAATTGGGTGCCGCTTATGCTGTTGGCGATCACGACTCGCTCAGCTACTTGGAAATTTCTCAGTAACCCTCACAGCGCCGATTTAATTATCCAACTGGTGCGAGAGCTGGCCCGCTTGCTGGATGCACAAAATCTCGAGTTGATCGACGATGCAACGCTGTTGCCACTTTATACTATTTTGCAGAGCAATAAAGAGCAGGCGGTTGAAGCGATCCTCAGTTCGGCAACACATTTTCGCCAGCATGCGCCGCTGCACCGTATGTCCGCGCTGCAGGATTTGCTGGCTGGCCGGGCCTTGGAGTTGCATGAAACACTCGGCTATGCTGTGCAGCGGGCGAAGGCATTGAACGTGGATACTCCTGTGCTGAATAACTTTTATCAGTTGGCACTCGCCGTCGATCGCAGCCGTTAGTTTGGGGTATGTGGGTTTCATGGTGCTGGTTTCGTATTGATTACCGAAGTAAAGCCGAACCTTGCATAACCTGTTTGGTTCAAAAACTTTTAGAGGAGTTTACAGCGTTGTACGGCGATTTTTTACCGCAAACATACTTTGCTATTTCACCACCTTTAAGGCATTTGAACAAAACGATTACGGCACTTAACATGCTGCTATGTATGAAAGCCGCGCAGCGGTTCTTAGCCAAAAATTTATGTCACCTTAGGGTAACCTGCTAGTGCAGTAACAACAATAAGAGGGGAAACAATGAAAACTGAAGATCAGGCGAGTTTGGTTGTGGTGGGGGCGAGTCATGCTGGTTGTCACCTGGCAGAGGCCGCGAGAATTAATGGTTGGCAGGGGAAAATTACCGTTTTGGGCGATGAAGCCTACCTGCCGTATCACCGCCCGCCGCTGTCGAAAGATTTCTTGGCTGGAAAAAAAAGCGCCGAACAAATTCTCATTAAGCCAGCCAAACTCTATGAAAAGCACGAGATTGACTTTCAGTTAAATACACGGGTTAGCCAAATCGATCGCAGCGCTAAACTGCTGCATCTGGCAGGCGGAGGCACAGTAGCCTACGACAAACTGGGCCTCGCTTTGGGAGCGAGGCCGCGAACCGTACCGACTCCCGGAGCCGATAAAAAAGGCGTCTTTTATCTGCGCGGTGTCAACGATATTGAAGGCATTAGAGCTTTTGTCGGCGCAGGCAAGCAAGCGGTGATTATCGGTGGTGGTTATATCGGCTTAGAAACTGCCGCTGCGCTTCGCAAACTTCAGCTCAAGGTTTCTGTTATCGAAATGGCGCCGCGCATTCTGCAACGCGTGACCACCGAAGCCATTTCCGCGTTTTATGAGCGAGTGCACCGTGAGGAGGGTGTAGAAATCGTGACCGGTGCGGGGGTGGCGGAGATTCATGGCGATGCTACAGCCTCTGCAGT
>JAHQVY010000023.1 GCA_019634095.1 Cellvibrionaceae bacterium | reverse complement strand
CTTGAACGCCCTCGCTACGATCCAACTGATTTATTTAGGCTCAAAGCTTGTCTTTCGCAATGCAAGCTTTGCGTTAGCCGACTAAGCTGTTTCGGATTTTGATCGCCGGTGATTTTTTGTGCGATCGCCTCTTACTCTCTTATCGACAGCTTAGTGTCTTGAGTAATAAGTAAAAGTTTATTTTCGACGCATTTAGCCGCATTTACCAGCATTTGTAAACTTCATGGCGACATATATTTGACCAACGATGTTTTCTTGACTATTAATTTAGTGGGTATCTTGGCACTTCTGGTCGGTAGCCAAATATTGGACGCGGAAGTAAGTCTCGACAACTTAATAGGGCTGAGCGATCTATGCTTTACGAAAAAACCATTCTCATGATCGAGAGTGACGAGAAGATTCGCCACAATTACCAGGTGATTTTCGAGTTTCTCGGCGAACAAGCTGTGTTCCTTACCTACAGCGAGTGGCTGAAAGGCGAGGGGCTTGCTCGCCTGCGCAGCGCCATCGGCGTAGTTTTCTTGGGCTGTGGCGTGGGTAAGCAAGCCCTTGAGCTCGATTTAAAGAATTTGAAAGAGGTCTTTCCGCGCGCATCGGTTGTGTTGGTGGGGCATCGCGATGAAGTGCCAGAAGATGCCGACCCGTATTTAAAGCATATGGTGATTGGCTTTATCGATGCCGCGGCAACGTATAATGAGTTAAACAATGTTATTCACTGTGCACAGCGCTATAACGACGCCTGCAATGCCTCGGATCGTTCGGGCGATAGGCCTGCGCACTTGTTTCGCAGTTTGGTTGGCACCAGCCGTCAGATTCAATCGGTGCGCAGTATGATGGATCAGGTGGCGGATAAAGACGTCACCGTGCTTATAGTGGGTGAATCGGGCACGGGCAAAGAGGTGGTGGCGCGCAACCTACACTACCACTCCTCCCGGCGCGATAAACCCTTTGTCCCCGTGAACTGTGGCGCCATTCCCGCTGAGTTGCTCGAAAGTGAATTGTTTGGCCATGAGAAAGGCGCCTTCACTGGGGCGATAAGTGCCCGGGCCGGGCGCTTTGAGTTAGCCGAAGGCGGCACGCTTTTCCTTGATGAAATCGGTGATATGCCGCTGCATATGCAGGTAAAAATTTTGCGGGTATTACAGGAGAAATCCTTTGAGCGTGTGGGTGGGAATAAATCATTCCAAACTGATGTGCGCATTGTCGCCGCCACCCATCGTAACTTGGAAAAAATGATCGAGGAGGGGAATTTTCGCGAAGATTTATATTACCGTTTAAATGTGTTTCCTATTGAAATGCCTTCTCTGCGCGAGCGGGCCGAAGATATTCCCCTGTTAATCAATGAACTGATTTCGCGTTTGGAAAGTGAAAAGCGCGGCTCGATACGCTTTAATTCTGCGGCAATTATGTCGTTGTGCCAACACGTCTGGCACGGCAACGTACGCGAGCTGGCTAACTTGGTGGAGCGCATGGCGATTATGCACCCTTTTGGCGTGGTTGGGGTGCAGGATCTACCTCAGAAATATCGCCATATTGAAGTGGAGGCAGATAACTTTGGGCTGCACGAGGCGAGCACTCAGCCCGTCGTTGCCGGCGATCTCAATTTTGCCCTACTGCCCGATGAAGGTATCGACTTAAAAGAATATATTACTTTACTGGAGCAACGCCTAATACAACAAGCTCTCGATAGCACCGGTGGTGTTGTCGCACGCGCGGCGGAGCGCCTTACGATCCGCCGAACCACCTTGGTTGAGAAAATGCGCAAGTATGGCATGCAGCGCTAGTGGGCGTCGCAGGCGACTTTGTTCCACCCTCGACACCCTTACCCGTTTGTGGAACTGGCGAAAATTCATTAGCTTTGCTAGAATTTCGCGCCTAAAAAAACCAAGCCTCTGATAGATTCAGAGGTTTTTTTATTTCTATCCTAGAAAATTTCCTTGGTCTACACACGGTGAGGGTTTATGACTGCTGCCAACCATGTACTTGCGGTTAACGATGATCTGCCAATACGCACACATTTACCGGTGCACAGTGGAAAAGTGCGCTCAGTTTATTGGCTAACGCCAGAGGATAGCCGGCGTTTAATTCGCGAGCGCGAATACGATGTGGCAGAAGATGCCCCGCTTGCAGTTATGGTTATTAGCGACCGTATCTCGGCGTTTGAATGTATCTGGCAGGGTGAAAACGGGCTTCGTGGCGTACCGGGTAAAGGGGCTGCCCTGAATGCGATTTCAAATCACTGGTTCCAGTTATTTCGCGAGCAAGGCTTGGCGGACAGCCATATTTTAGAAATCCCCCATCCCTTTGTGTGGGTGGTGCAAAAAGCTCAGCCGGTTATGATTGAAGCGATTTGTCGGCAGTATATTACCGGGTCGATGTGGCGTGCTTACGCTAAAGGTGAGCGAGAATTTTGCGGTATTGAGTTGCCCGATAGTTTGCAAAAAGACCAAAAATTACCGAATTTGTTAATTACTCCCTCAACCAAAGGGATTTTGCAGGGTATACCCGGGGTGCCGGCAGCGGATGATGTCAATATTACGCGACAGAACATTGTGGATAATTTTCAGGCTTTCAATTTTCGCAGCACCCAAGATATTACGCTTTATGAAAAATTACTCGGCGAAGGTTTTGCCGTTATTACCCGTGCTTTGGACGCGCTTGACCAGGTTTTCGTCGATACCAAGTTTGAGTTTGGCTATGTCAGGGACAAGCAAGGCCAAGAGAAACTGATTTATATGGATGAAGTGGGTACACCTGATTCGTCGCGTATTTGGGATGGTCCCAGTTATCGGGCCGGCCAGGTCATAGAAAATTCCAAAGAGGGTTTTCGTCAGGCACTGCTGGATTACTTCCCGGAACCGGATATTTTGTTGAATAAGGGCCGCATGTCCGAACGGCTGAGTTTGGCGCAAGACAATTTGCTGCCCGAGTCAATACTTAGCGAGGTGTCGAAGACCTATCTAAGTATTGCTGAAAAAATAACCGGGGAGAGTATTCGCTTGTCTGACAACCCCAAACGCGAAATTACCGATATCCTTAAGCGCGATTTTAAGCTTATCGAATCAAACCAATAATCACTTAATGGCTTCAGAGCGTCTGTTGTAAGCGCGTAATTTGACCTTGCTATCCCGTCTAAGTTTCTCATTAGTCAGCAGCGGTGAAACCTTCGCGCCAACCTGTTCCGGGTGGCTTTTCTCTCCGCGGGCTTGGGCTTATAGCCAAGTCCGCAAATATCCCCGTCACTGTTTTAGTGGCGTCAATACTCTGACTTCAAAGCGACCACCGATAAACGTTTATCGTGCTAAAAGAGCGTTTAGCGGCTTGCTGCCGACAGTGTTTTATGGTTTTGAGCTGGGCATAATTAACTTTATTGTTTAATAATATCAAAAGACTAGGGGTGGGCTCTGCCGCAGCGCCATACCCTATACCGTTTCCACCTTACCCGGGTGGCGGCTCAAGTTTGGCGAAAACACAGAATAAATCCGGTCTGGCACTGCCTTTGCAAAATCACTGCTGATGTGGGTGATTGTTGACGAATTAACGTCGGGAGAAAGCTTTGTCAGTATCGCAAAAAATGGGTGGACCGCACCCAAAAAATCCAAGCCTAGCACCGTTTAACCGCCGCGTGACGCGTTTAGCTGACACGCTTGAATACTTCAGCGAAACCTCGGCTCAACTTCAGCACACGTATAAAACCTTAGAAAATAAAATCAGTGAATTGACACAAGATTTAGACCGCGTGTCCGCCGAAAAGGACGCCGAGAATCAGAAAAAAGAGGTGCTCGCGGCTCGCATGCAGGCCTTGCTAAATTTTTTGCCCGGTGGCGTGATTGTGCTCGATTCCCGGGGATATGTGGTGCAGAGCAACCCTGCTGCTAGACAATTGCTTGATCATCGGTTGCAGGGTAGTTTGTGGCGTTCGGTTATTAACGAGTGCTTTTCTCCGCGCAACGACGATGGCTTGGAGGTATCAACGAAGGCGGGGCGGCGTATCAATATTGCCACCAGTTCCATGGGAGATGCTAAAAATAGTGAGGGGCAAATTATCTTACTCACCGACATCACCGAAACCCGGGACTTGCAAAAGAAACTCAGCCGCAACCAGCGGCTATCGGCGATGGGCAAGATGGTGTCGGCTTTAGCGCATCAAGTTCGCACTCCTCTCACTGCCGCTGTGCTCTACGCGGGCCATCTCTGCAATGAGGATCTCGATGTCGATAAGCGACGGCTGTTTTCAAAAAAAATCTTGTCGCGACTAAATCATATGGAACGGCAAGTTAGAGATATGTTGCTGTTTGTGAAATCTGAATTGCCACTCAACGATCAGTTGAGTATCGCCGATCTTGAGTATGAGCTGGTGGAAGCGACAGAAGTGATGTTGAGCACCTCGGATCTGCATTGCGAGTGGGATTGCGATAGGGGTAGCTCAATGAAAATAAAGTGTCATCGAGATGCGCTGACTAGCGCGTTAGTAAATTTAGTTAACAATGCGCTGCAGGCGAGGAAGGATATTTCGGATCGGCAGGCGTATTTACATATTTCGTTGCGGGCAAAGCCCGATTGTTTGTCGATTACAATAAAAGACCGGGGGCGGGGCATGGATGCGGCGCAGTTGGCTGCGGTACAAGATATTTTTTTCACAACGAAAGCTCAGGGCACGGGTTTGGGTTTAGCCGTGGTTACCGCAGTGACGCGGGCTCACGGCGGCAAGTTTAAGTTGCACAGTGCGCCCGGTGAAGGTACTACCGCCGAAGTCTGTATTCCCGCAGTTAACACGGTAACCGTTTAGGGCTTGACACTTAGTACTTGAAATTTAGAGCTTGATATTTGGTGCTTGGATTCAAGATGTATGTGGCTATGGATATTTTTTACTTCTTAGCCCAGAAAGAATTTCGCTGTTTCAAACAGAGGCTATCGTATCTAAGTTTCTGCTTAGTAGGCCGCTAATGCGCTCCATATATACCCAAAACACTTGAGATTTAGGTGTTAGGAGTGCGTCAATTTTTGTTCTTGGCAAGGCGCGACAACACACAATAGCCATTCTATTCAAGGCGGAGCAACACCGCCAAGGGCACTTAGGGGCGTGCTCATGAG
>JAHQVY010000003.1 GCA_019634095.1 Cellvibrionaceae bacterium | reverse complement strand
TACGATCCAACTGATTTATTTAGGTTTAAATTAGCTGGCCTAGCTCTTGCAAATTGATTGCAATACCGGTTTTGGTCAATATTTTGGCAAAGGGTAATGGGTAATGGAACCAACTGGGCTCTGGCTCGTTTTTGATACGGGTATAAAAATATTTCTCGGCGCGGGCTTGACCTGTGTCGGCGTATTACTGGGTTTTCTTTGGCAATCTCGCTCCGCCAATCGAAAACCTAACGCGAGTTTGCGGCGCCTCCAAATAATGGAAGAGATATCCTCGGACGTTGGCCGAGTCAATCACTGTTTCGCAAAATACTCTGCTTTGATTATCGAATCGACCCGCTTCGGCAAACGCTGGCCACCGGCGCGGCGCGAAGAGTTAGAAAAGATTAATAGCCAGTTAGTTACTGATTTTGAAAAACTCGCCGCAGTTGAGGCAAAATTACTTATGTTAGGTGAAAAAGCCATGGAAAAAACCCTGCGTTTGTACGGCGCGAGAATCGCCCTGTTTCGCAAACAGGTTTACGTCGGGCGGGAAGATATCAGCGAGCAGGAAATCATCGAATTAAAAAGCAGTATCATGCAATTGCGCGAGCAGTTTTACGGCATACTCAGCCGTCGCTACGACAGATTAATGGAAACTCAGTAGCCCCGTAAGTTGGAAAGGGCCCATTCAACAAACGCCCGTATTAAACAAACAAGCACTGCAACAGACTTTGGCTTCAGTGCGAGGGAAACTTGTCGGCAAATTTTTCCACCCACTCTCTGGCCGCTTCTTCTTCGCTCAGCTGTCTGCCGTCTTTCTCTAGAACCTCTTTGCGATAGTGCTCAATATGGCATACCTGCTCCACCATCCGCAGGTTAAACAGCGTGGACTGGTCGTCAAAGCACACGCCAATATTGTAAAGCTCACCTTCCGGACGGCACCATGCAACGCAGCCTTTGGCGCTGAAGGGAGGGTAACTTAAGGGAATCTCAATGTGAATTGGCGCGCCTTCCGCCAGGGCCATATCGGTGTCGAAGCACAGTCCACCTTGACCGCGACCATGGATGCAGCCCGCCTCGCTCTCGCTTTCCTTCAAGGTAAAAGTAAGCGGAATATCAGTGGGGTGTCTTATAAAGTTTCGCATTTGACTTCCATTAGCTGGGTAATCAACTTTGCTCTACTTGAGTATAGTGAAGGCTGAGATTAATTCTCAGTTTCGACCACGCAGAGCCCTACATCGGCGAAAACAATAAATATAAGTTACTGATTTAAAAGAAAAATCAATGCACACCAAGAAAAAATACATCGACGTATTATTATTGTTCGCTGCAACCAAATGATACAAGAGTGCTTCATAGTATGCTGAAATTTCACTCAACTACCTAGAAATTTGCGCGCTTCAGCACATTCAGTTTGCGGGTAAGTACTTTTTTACAGGGCCATAAGATAAGCGATGGATTTCACTTGGCCCCAGCACAGCGAGGGCATCAAGATGTTTTTTAGTAGGGTACCCCTTGTGCCCAGCAAAACCATAACCCGGAAAACGCAGGTCTAGCGCCTGCATTTCTCTGTCACGGGTGACTTTAGCCACTATGGACGCTGCACTTATCTCCGCAATACGGCTATCTCCTTGGACAACGGCTTCACATGAATAATTCCAATCGGGGAGCTTGTTACCATCCACTAATACATGGTCGGGCCGCAGACTTAAGCCATCCACCGCGCGTTTCATGGCTAGCAAGCTTGCCTGCAGAATATTGAGTCGATCGATTTCTTGCACCGAGGCCCGCGCTACGCTCCAAGCCAGGGCGTGCCGGGTAATCTGCTCGTACAAGGCCTCGCGTTTTTTTTCGGAGAGCTTTTTCGAGTCTGCGAGCCCGGAAATGGGTTTCTTGGGGTCGAGTATTACGGCGGCGGTAACCACATCGCCTGCCAGCGGCCCTCTTCCCACTTCATCTACCCCGGCTATTTTGCGTTGCAATTTCGGGCTGGGCATAATCAGTCGCTTACCAATTTTAGAATCGCGGCTGCGGCGGATTCAGCGGCATTGCGCTTGAGCAGCATATGTAACTTGAGGAACTCTTCACTGAGCAGGCGCATTTCTCCCGGCTGTTGCAAATAAAAGCGCAGTGCTTGCGCCAAATTGTCTGGGGAGGCTTGGTTTTGGATATATTCGGGCACCACCTGGCGGCCAGCTAATAAATTAGGTAAGCCGATATACTTCACTTTCACCAAACGCGACAGCAAAAAGTAGCTCAAGGCAGCCAGACGATAGCAAATGACCATGGGTTTTTTTAGCAACATCGCCTCCAAGCTAGCGGTGCCAGAGGCCATTAACACCACGTCTGATGCCAGCATCACATCTTGCGCTCGACCGTCATACACTTGAATCGGCAGGTGATTGTACTTTTCCAACTCGGATAAGATTTCGGCTTTCC
Organism: Cellvibrionaceae bacterium; assembly: GCA_019634095.1. Lineage (GTDB taxonomy): Bacteria > Pseudomonadota > Gammaproteobacteria > Pseudomonadales > Cellvibrionaceae > JAHQVY01. The sequence continues at coordinate 4,369 of JAHQVY010000003.1, read as the reverse complement.
TACTGTCGGAGGCACAAGCAACTATAAACTCGAGATCTGGCAGTTCGTTGCAAAGCTGCTGGGCCACTTGCAAAAAGCATGGCCAGAGCTGCTTGACCTCTGTGCTGCGGCTGCCAGGTAGCAGGGCAATATAGCGCTTGCCGCTTTTTTCTAGATTCAGTGAGCGTTTCGCCGATACGGTTTGTGGGTTTAAGGGAATACTATCGGCAAGCATGTGGCCGACACAAATCACTGGAACCTGATGCTCGTGATAGAAGCGCTCTTCATGAGGAAACAGCGTTAACATTAAATCGACACAGGACTTAATGGTTTTTATTCTGCCCTGACGCCAGGCCCAAACAGAGGGGCTGACATAATGCACGGTCTTGATACCGGCACGTTTAATATGCTTTTCTAGGTTTAAATTGAAATCTGGCGAGTCGATACCGATAAATACATCTGGTGGATTCTGGACAAAGTGCCGTTTGAGCTGGCGTCGCATGCGCAGTAATTCTGGCAGGCGCTTAAGCGGCTCCACTAAGCCCATCACGGCTAGCCTCTCGAGGGGGAAAAACGAATCAAATCCGAGGGCTTTCATTTTGTCTCCCCCCACACCTTCGAAGGTGGCATCGGGAAAGCGTTTTTGTATAGCGCCGATAAGGCCGGCCCCCAGCAAGTCGCCAGAGGCCTCACCGGCAACTATACCGATACGCACTAGCGAACGATGCCTCGAGTAGACGCGCGCAACGAGTGCAATAAAGCGGCGATACAAGAAAAGTCACGCTGTATCTCTTCCAGTTCCCCTATCGCCTGCTCCAAGGTAAGACTGCGACGATAGATCGCTTTAAAGGCTTTATTTAATGCGCCGATATCTTCTTTAGTAAAACCGCGCCGCTTCAAACCCTCAACATTAATGCTGCGCGCGGCGGCGGGTGCACCGGCCACTGTGACATAGGCGGGAATGTCTTTTCCGATTGCACTGCCCATACCGCTAAAGCTGTGCTCACCGATAAAACAAAATTGGTGCACTAGGGTGTAGCCACTCAAAATCGCGTAATCACACACGGTAACGTGGCCGGCGAGGGAGGCATTGTTTACTAAAACACAGTGATTACCCACCACGCTGTCATGGCCAATATGCACGTAGGCCATCAACAAGTTATTGTCGCCGATAGTGGTCTCTTCCCTGCCCTGAATGGTGCCGCGATGAATCGTCACGCCTTCTCGAATCACGTTGTTATCGCCAATAGACAAACGCGTGGCTTCACCGCGATATTTCAAATCTGGGGTATCCTCCCCCACAGAAGAGAACTGAAAAATCTTATTGTTTTTGCCGATAATCGCCGGGCCTTTCAGCACAACATGTGAGGCGACCACGGTACCCGCACCGATTTTCACATCGGCTCCCACTGTGGTCCAGGGACCAATATCGACGCCATCGCTGATTTCGGCAGAAGGATGAATAATCGCACTTGGATGAATCAAAGCATCTGTCATTATTTAACCAACACTTCGATCTGCACACATGATGGTTGCGCTGGTAACCAGCTCGTCATCTACTCTAGCAACACAGTCAAACTTCCAAATACCGCGCTTAACAGACACAACTTCAGCTTCGAAATACACTTGATCTCCAGGCACAACTTGCCGCTTGAAACGCACTTTATCGATACCGGCAAATAAGTAAATAGAGCCTTCATCGGGGGTTTTATCCATAGTCTTGAAACCGAGCACTCCGCAGGCTTGCGCCATCGCTTCGATTAACATGACTCCCGGAAACACTGGAAAGTGAGGGAAATGGCCCTGAAATACCTCTTCATTAATAGTGATGTTTTTGTAGGCCACAATCCGCTTCCCCTCTTCTAATTCCACCACACGGTCGATAAGTAAAAAGGGGTAGCGATGTGGGAGGTATTTGCGAACATCTAAAATATCTAACATAGGTTTCCTCAAAAAAACCCGGACTGACAGTTTGCGAAAAAAGGAAAATACACAAGTGTGTTTACCGTATTGCCGCCGCTACGAAATTACGGTTTCGAATCGCTAACTTTGCTTTCTAGCTGCTTTTCGAGGGCTTTGATGCGAGAACTCAATTCATCCAACTGGGTATATCTCACAGAATTTCTGCGCCATTTCTTTACACTTTGCAATGGCGGCGCTGAAGCGAACACACCGGGTTCGTCGTTACCTTTTGTCACAATTGTACCGCCGTGGAAATGACTGTTATCGGCGATAGTAATGTGGCCGTTGATCGCCACTGCGCCGGCAACAGTGCACCGTTTACCCACGGTGGCACTGCCCGCGATTCCCACACATCCCGCAATGGCCGATCCAGCGCCAATTTGCACATTGTGAGCAATGTGTACCAAGTTATCAATAATCACGCCATCTTCGATCAAGGTATCTTCTATGGCACCCCGATCGATGGCGGTATTGGAACCGATCTCGACGTCATTGCCAATAACCACGGCGCCCAGTTGGTGGATTTTGTTCCAGCGCCCCTGTGCCGGCGCAAAGCCGAAGCCATCAGACCCAATAACGGTGCCACTGTGCACCATGCAACGCTCGCCCAAACGCACGTCGTGGTACAAAGTCACATTGGCATGTATCAGGCTGTCATCGCCAATTTCGACATTATCGCCAAGCACCACACCGGGATATAACCGGACGTTCTCACCCAACTTGACGTTTTCACCGACTACGCATTGAGCGCCTATTGCCACACTTGCTGCCAGCTGTGCGGTATCGGCTACCACCGCGGAAGCATGGATACCCTGAGGCAATCGCGATAACTTGTCAAACAACTCACTGGCCTGAGCATAAGCCAAGTACGGGTCCGCCACTATCAGCTTATTCCCAGCAAAGCTGGCGGCCCACTCTCGCTTAAGAATGAGCGCACCCGCTTTTGTTTGATCCAAATGCTTGGCGTAGCGCTCTTGCGACACAAAAGACAAATCGCTGCTTTGAGCGGCTGCCAATGACGCCAGCTTTCGCACCTCAAAATCAGCGTCGCCTTCCAACTCCGCATCGACAGCGCTTGCCAGTGTACTGAGCTTTATACAGTCGACCAACGATGAGCTCTCCCTGAGTTACTTAGCTTTATCCAGTTCTACTGCAACCTTTTTGGTAATATCTAGATCCGGTTTAACGTAGTAGACCGCGGGTACTTTGAGCAAAACATCGATATCTTCACTGTCAACAATCTTTTTAATTGCGGATTCCAGCTTCGGCGCCATATCTTCCATCAGCCTTTTAGCTACCGTGTTTTGCTCTGCTTGAATCTTTTTAGCCGCCAATTGCATATCGGCTTGAACATATTCAATTTTTTTGCGATGTTCCGCCTGCCGCTCCCCGCTCCAAGTCATACCCTTAGTTTCTTGCTCTTTTGCCAAGCCTTGCAGATCGGCTCGCAGCGACTCGATCTGAGCCATCAAACTGGAGTACTCTGGCTTGGCCTGAAGTTCTTTAACAATGGATTCGGCATGCTTCGTCTGCATAATGGCCTGTTCGTGATTAAATACCGCAATTTTTCCGGCCATAGCAAAAGAAGAAAATGCAATCAATGCAATTGATAAACCCAAGTTCCTAAAAATCATATAAATCACCCTAATTAGTCGTGCGAAAAAAATCGCCAAATAATGGCGATTTCTCAAATAATTGATAGCCAATTTTTTAAAAGCCGGCCCCAAAGGAAAATTGAAACACCTCGCGGCGATCGCCTTCATTCTCATGAAGTGCTTTTGCCAAGCTAAAAGTCATTGGGCCAAAACCTGAAATCCAGGTAAAGCCGAAACCGGCCGATGAACTTAACTCTTCCAAGTCAATTTCGGAACAGTTTTGCTGTTCCGCCCGGCAATAGTCAGAGTACACGTTGCCGGCATCGACAAACGCGACCAACTGCATAGAGCGGGTATCTTCTAGGAAAGGAATCGGCAGAATAACCTCTGTGCTGAATTCTACCAAAATGTTGCCACCAAAGGAGTTTCTTCTGAAGGTGATAGGATCGTCAGTAATGAGGGTACCCGGTGTACAGCCTGCAAACCCTCCCAGAGGGGAACTGGGATCTTCACACAAAATATACGAGCCAGTGCCGCTAACTTCGCCTGTTCCGACAATGCCATCATTATTGATATCGGTCCAACCAGTGTAGGGGTCAAGAACCGGTTGGCCCTCCGGCGTCGATTGCGCCTTCGCCGAATCCACTTGATCGTAGCTTTCTGCAGCGGTGCCTTTCGGCCCCAAGGTTGAACGCTCGTAGCCGCGCACAGAACCAAAACCGCCACCAAAGAAGTTTTCAAAAAACGGTAGCTCGTCCATTTTTCCATAGCCATTACCATAACCGAGGCGAGTTTTAAATCGCAGGGTAAAATTGCGGCTAATGGGCGCAAAC
>JAHQVY010000174.1 GCA_019634095.1 Cellvibrionaceae bacterium | reverse complement strand
ACCGAAAACTGGCCAATAAACAACTGCCCCGGGCTTACGCCCAAGGCTTGCACCACTGCAAACTGATTTTTTTGCTGCTGGTTCAGGCTCAAAAAACTCACCCAAATAGCGATTAAGGCAATCGCTACAATCAGGGTATTCAGCACATCGGTAACCGCAAAGGTACTGCTGAATAGTTTTTTAGCACTGCGTTTAAAACTGGCGTTTTGCACAATATCGTCTTCACTGTAGCCAAAGTCATTTAACAGTTGTTGGGTGAGTGTGGCGGCGCCAGCGGTGTTGTTGAGCAATAGCGCATAACCCATAAAGCGGCGAGTAAAGCCGGCAGCGCGCAGGCTGCTTTTAGTCACCACCACACGAATGCCCTGGGAACCATAATCGTAAAAAAACCCGGAAATAGTGCAACTTAGCTGCTGCGAACCCTGGTGTAGCCGCAGTGTTTCACCCCGCTGCCAACCGTAGCGCAGCGCCGTGGGTTCGTTCGCTAAGCACTGGCCCTGGCTCAGGTCGGCAAGGCGAATAGACTGGGCATCGCTGCGCGCTAAATGCTGAAAATCCCGCGCTAATTCTCCATAACTAAGTACTTCGGCGCTATGTGTCAACGCCCCTTGCTGAACAACAGCTGCTGCGGTTTCCATGGTTCTCACAAACTGCACCCCGGACAGCTGCTGTAACTTATAAAAATGCGCCGCGTCAAAGCGCGTTGTCGGGTCTTGCGCGCGCAAGTAAATATCAGCTTGCAAGCGCTGTTGCAAATACGCATCCAGGGTAAGCGCAAAGCTACGCACCATTACCTGGGTACCAATGGCCGCACCCAGGGCAATTAAAAACGCCAGCACAGCTAAGCCGACGTCTTGCAAATGGCGGTGAGTATTGCTTTTCAGCCAATGCGCAAGTGCCCCTGCCGCGCCGCTGCTGGCCGGAAATGACCGCCCACGCAGCCGGCGCGAAATTAAACGCAACAGCGGTAGTGTGCACAACGCAAACAGTGCAATAACCCAAGCACACAACAAAAGTGCTTGAAATTTATTACTGGCAAAGTGGAAAAGTGCTGGCCCTGCGAACAGAAAGATGGCCCCGGCAAACCACCGCAGGCGTCGCTGCCAATGGGGCTTTTTAGCGGCGGCAAGCGAGGCTGTTGTAAAAGCCCCAGCTTGGCGTTTTAGGATGAACAGCATGGCCGCCAGAGCCAGCAAATTCATAACAAAGCCAATGGCAAAACTCGACCACTGCCAATGCACTTGCAGCGCACGATCCAAGCGATACAGGCTCACCAAAGTGGTGGTAACATCAAAAATGAGGCCCTGTGCAATCCAGAATCCGATGGCATTACCCAGCGCGGCACACAGCCCGCACACCAGCAGCATTTCGATCAGCAATGCCTGAGTTAAACGCTGCGGTAAACAACCCAAGGTGGCCATTTGCTGTTGCATACGCTGGCGCGCCGACAGCATCAGCCGCAAAGCATTTAAACTCAAAAACAAAGCCACAACATAACCCAGCAAGGCCAGGGCGCTGAGATTAAAAAAGAACGACTCCGACAAAGCGTCGAAACTCTGCTGCGAAACCTTGCTGAAACTGGCTCGTTCAGCAATAATTTGTTGCACTCGTTGGCGTTGCGATTCAGACAAAGCCCCCAACTCAATTAGGCTAACTTGTGGCTGGGCAGAATTCAGCCAGCCCTGTTGCTGCAGCAGGCGATGCGCCAGGCTAATATCGCTAATCAGCCAAGGGCCTATGCCACTTTGGCTGACATAGCCAAAGCTTTCATCGAGGTTTTTAAAGCGTAGCTCCCGCCCCAAACTAAGCCGGGTGGCCAGTTCGCTAGACAGCAAAAACCGCGTATCGCCCGACAGCGACCCAAAACCACCGCTCGACACCGCCGCTTTAGTGTTGCGGTGACGCTGATAAGTGGCCGCCACTTCCAGCGCGGCCAAGGTGTTAACACCGCGAATCAGCACCGTTTCACCACTTTGCAGTTGCAGCTGCCCGGTAAGCACAGGTTGAGACTGACGAATGCCCTGTCGGCGCAAGTCAAACCAAATTTGTGCCGGCATAAAACGCTGCCCACTTATGGGTTTAACCAAAAAATGCACCGGCGATTCGCTTTGGTCACTGGCCCTTTGGTAGCGCTGCCCAGCTTCAGTATTCAAATGGCCAATGGCACTCATCAGTGCGGTACCCAGGCACAAGCCTAACAAAAATACCGCGCTAACCAGCGGGTGACGGCGGTAAAACCCGAGTTGGGCGCGCACAATAACAATTAATTCACGCACTGCAGTTGGCCGTGTTTCATTTGTTTAATCAACGGAAAATACTGCGCTAATTGGCGGCTGTGGGTAACCATTACCAAGTTAATATTTTGCTGGCGGCACAAATCGGTGAGCAACGCCATCACTTCGAGGCTGCGTTGTTGGTCTAAATTGCCGGTGGGCTCATCGGCAAACACCACTTTGGGCGTGTGAATTAGCGCCCGAGCTATGGCTACCCGCTGCTGTTCACCCCCGGAAAGCTGGTGGGGGTAAGCCTTGAGCCGGTGCGCGATACCGAGCTTTTCTGCCATGGCCTGCAAGGCGATTTTCATCGCCGCTTTACTTATAGCCGGGGCTTGCAAGCGCCACTGAAATAAAACGTTATCCCCCACATTCAGCGCTTCCAACAATTGATAGTCCTGAAAAATCAAACCAATAGCCCGGCGGTACTGCGCCAGTTCGCTTTTGTTGCAATGTTGCAGCACGGTATGATTTACCACCACCTTGCCGCGCTGCGCCGGCAACATACCCGCCATAATATGCAACAGCGTGGTTTTTCCGGCGCCGGAATCTCCCAGCAGAGCCAGTTGCTCGCCGGGGCCGAGGGATAAGTGTAAGCCTTGAATAATGCTGCGCTGTTGCTGGCCTTCCATGCGATGGAAATGCAAGTCCTGTATCTCAATCATGAAAGAATCTGCGACTTATCTAAGCGCTCCGATTTGAGTGAAGAGTGGAAATCAAAGGTTAAGCGTTAGTTAAGTGTACGAGCAAAACCAACGACATACTAACATTGCAATGCAATCAATTTCCGAAAGTCCTCTCTCGGCCTGGCGGCGTATACCGCGCAGAAACAAGAAAAAAAGACTTTAGAGGAATCGGCGAAAGCTGTGGGGAATGCCCCGGGAGAATAGGCCAGCGATGGCCGGCGTAGGCACATAAATGGATGGATGGATGGATGGATGGATAAGCCAAATGCCCGAACTGCCTTAAGTTCTGCAAATTTTGTATCTAAAGGGCTTCTGTCCTATAGCCCCAGCATCAGGTTTTATACGCCAATCACTGCCAAGCGAGAAGCCCTATTGCCTTGCAATGTTAAGCAAGCGTTCAAAAAAATACCTGAAAAATCCCATGAAAAAAGTCGAAATTAACGCCCTTAGTGACGGCACCCTGAACCGCGAGCATAATTTTTTACACGTTATCTTCTTACCTTACTACCTTACTACCTTACTACCTAACCCAACTACCTAACCACCGCCTGCTCGTACTTTTAAATACGCTAAGCTCTATATTGCTAGACCGAGTCCATGTGTTTGCCAGCATTTGCAGCAAGGCGCTACATAAACTTAGTAAATATCTCACTATAGCGACCGCCGCCATTAGATTTTAGGCGTTGGATCGCTTCCGCCAGACCTGCATCGGCTTCTACTGGCCCCAAATGTGTGCAAAAACCGATATAAAGCAAATTTAAAAGGCTGCGTAAATCTGAGCTTTTCACCGAATACAATTGGATTTTTTTTATTTTTTTTAATAGCCAGCCATTTAGCTCTTGTTTTAAATATTTATCAACTTTGGTTTTGGGCAATTCATCAATCACATAACGGATAACATCGCCTATTCTGGGATGATCCTTATTCAAATTAATATATTTAGCTATTAACATCTGAAAAGCCTCCAGCTCCATGGCGGTAACGGGTGAGGCCTTATTTAGGTTATGACGGCTCTTATAAGCCTTCAAAATAGATTGTGGGTCTGGCAGTAGCTCCGATTCTCGCAGGCGCATAGACCGATTGATACTCACAAAAATGCGATTGAGTTTGGGTTTACACTTGAAGCGCTCCGACACTTCAGCCACATAATAACGCAGCGACAAATCCGGCCTGGCCTCATAATTCCTTTCCCATAATACCAGTGCTTCCATCAATTGATCATGAGTCAGATGGGGTTTCAGGCCGGTATATACCGCACGTTTTTGAAGGGTAATTTTTTCAGCGTTCATTTAGCACTTTACATGTTTAATTTTTTTACTTATTCGCTATCCTATAAATAAAGCTCTGACTAGATTCGTCAGTTTACGCCTAAGGGCCCAGCGATACTTCGCGGAGCTAAGCGAATATAACGAAGTTAAGACTTACCTAATTTTTTTTGCTTCCTTACAGGAACTTTGGTATAGAGATATCGATTCGCCACGGTACTCAGCGGCTTCACTCTAAAACTGCATGATTTTTCAGATTAGAGCCGCTGCATTGCTTCATGGCAGCATTTCGAGCGCCGTGGTCAGGCTGCAAAATTGAAATGAAATTCGCCATGTTGCACTGTCACAATATTGTTACAACTATTGCCTACAATTCAGCATCAAATACTGAATATTCTACTTATCAAGATTTGAAAGATTATCTCGAGTATAAAAAGAATGCTGAACAAATTCAGGGTAGGCGATCTCGTCGTGCTCAGTATAATCGAGACCGCGCTGCTCATGTAAGGTACCGGCTCTCAACCCGAGCACCAAATCAATCAGTTTAAATAACACTAAACCACTACCGAAGGACCACACAAAACAAGCAAAGACTCCGAGTAACTGCACGGTGATGGTAGCCATATTAAAAAGGTCTCCGTTAACGAAGCAACCGGCGCAGATTGTTCCTGCAGCCCCAGCAGCCCCATGTACCGAGACCGCACCCACCACATCATCTAAGCCGTTGCTTAACAAGATGACGCCAACCATGAAGGCAAACATTGCGCAAAGCGCCCCAGTGACGATGGCAAATACCGGTTCCATAGTGGCACAGCCAGCGGTAATCCCCACTAAACCAGACAGAGCGCCATTGACAATACCGCCCACCGAAATGTCCTTGCGCAATGCAACCATAAGCAGCATAGAACCAAGCGCACCGGCCGAAGCAGCAAGTTGTGTATTAAGATTGATAAGGCCGATGTTTTCTTGAGCCGCCAGTGTTGACCCACCGTTAAAACCAAACCAGCCAAACCACAAAATAAAACCACCCAGGACCACGAAATTCAAATTGTGGCCCGGCAGAGGGCGCGCTTTTTTCGTAACCGGATCAAAACGCCCCAAACGCGGACCAAGCACGATAATGGCCGCAAGGGCCACCCAACCACCCACAGAATGCACAACACTGGAACCCGCAAAATCGATAAACCCCAGCGCCGCCAACCAGCCTTCGCCCTCATAAAAACTGCCCCAGGCCCAACTGCCAAACACCGGGTAGATTACCGCGCAAATAACTACCGCACCCACAAGATAACTCGAATAACGCGCCCTTTCCGCCATTGCGCCACTGGCAATGGTTGCGGCGGTGGCGGCAAACATGGTTTGGAACAGCAAAAAACTGTAGTCCCAGGTGCTGGCATTATCAAGCATAAAACCCGAAGTTCCGTACCAACCGCTGGGGTTATTGCCAAACATCAAACCAAAGCCGAGCAACCAGAAAAACAAGCTACCTACACACACATCACTAAAGTTTTTCATTACCACGTTAACGCAGTTTTTCGCCCGCGACATACCGCTTTCCAGCAGAGCAAAACCCGCTTGCATAAAGAAAACCAGTGCGCTCGCCATTGCCAACCATAGAACGTCAATCGCCTCTTTGCTCGGCATCGGATCTGTGCCGGTCTCGGCCGCCCAGCCCGGTTGAGCGATTACTCCGATAATCATAGCGCAGCAATATATTAAAAATTGGGTTCGATCTTTCATAGAGCAATCTGCCTTGCGTTTATCCAATATTATTCTTGCAGGTACTGCAAAAAATTAAACTACGATTAATTTATAATAGAGAGGGCTTAAGGCATACCGTAACCATGCCGAACTGGTTGGAATGAAATGTATAGGTACACGCTTACTTTCGTTTCTGTTGGGTTTTAATTGCTTTACATTTATTTACGGCGTAATTTACTGCAATAATATGCCGATCAAGAGCTTTATCTGTTTGCATTTCCACCAAATTTTAAAAATGACAGCCATTACTTATAAACATGGCATTTTCCACACTCGCGCCCAACACACTAATACCGCTAGATTTTTTACTAAGACGAAGACCAAGAAAAAGGTAAAATTGGATAAAAAAGATAAACCCTTAACAAGGCGCTCTGCTCAAGTGAGCCCTAGCTTTGAAAAAGCCGTGACGTTCCCAAGCGCGCAACCATTAGCCTACCTTTAAGTTACTTTTTCTATCCGCTTTCTAGGTTTTACCAAAGCTGAGTTCTACACCTTTGCGCTTGGCCTAAAGTCGAGTTTGAGGTTGGCGCTTCCTTCAGAAAAACACGGTAAATTCTTCCATTGTGGCTCGAAAACCGAGTGCCGTCGCCGAGAATTTCCGGGGCAAGCTCTATTCACTTCTTCCGATTCACCAAATTTAATAAAGCGATAGAGCTAACTAAAAAATATTTTTCATTGCGACAATTTCGCCGACAGCCTATTTTATTCAGACGTTTGCTGCCGGCAGGTATAATGCACCGAACTTCGCCATTAAGTAGTCACAATGAAAAATAAAACCGAGGGTTTTTAAAAAATCGTGAACATACCTGCCAGAAACATGTGATGCAAGTCAATTTAGTGTTTCGCCTAGCATTAGAAACCTAAGTATTGAGGCTTTGGTGGGCCACTGAGAGCTAAAACTCAAGCCCTCAGGGTAAAAGCTATATTGAGCAGCTAATCTCATTTACTGGTGTAACTCTAGAATCTAGCCAGAAAAAAATTATTCGAAACTCAGATTGACGCGTTCTTAACTCGCGGCCGCTCTAGCGGCATTCGTAGCGTGGTGCTCGAGTTTTTTCGACGCCACTCAGAGTGACTTTTGCTGGCCGTAAATTGTCGCCATGCAAAGCTGTAAAGACACCTTATGAAGTGTCTAAACCCAAAACTTTATGCAAGCTAAGGGTAAACAGGCCTATAATTAAAAGACACTTAATTAAGATTAAAACCCTTTATATACCCAAAGCGTTTGAGATTTAGGTGTTAGGAGTGCGCCATTTTTGCTCTTGGCAAGGTGCGACAAAGCAGAATAGCCATTCTATTTAAGGCAGAGCAACACCGCCAAAGGCACTTAGGGGCCTGCTCATAAGGCCTAAATCTCAAGTGTTTTGGGTATATACAAAGCTTGCAGAAGCTATGCCAGCCCAGAAATGCAAGCGTCGGGAAGACTTGAACGTCCTAGATGATACGCCGGCAATCCCGGTACTGCAACTAAGTTAAGTGACATTCGCCTATAATTATTTTTAAACAATTGCAAACTAACTAAGGTGCAGCCGAATATGTTGAAAACCACCACAAATACTGTTGAAGGTAGACCCGTAACACGCTATTTAGATATCGTTGT
>JAHQVY010000173.1 GCA_019634095.1 Cellvibrionaceae bacterium | reverse complement strand
CCCGCTGTTTCGCGCACTAAACTGTCGTTTACGCGATCTCGCATTTCTTTTCCTGGTTTAAAATGGGGCACGTACTTGCCGGGCAATTGCACCGAATCCCCAGTTTTGGGGTTACGGCCAATTCGAGGCGCTCGGTAGTGAAGAGAAAAACTACCAAAGCCGCGGATTTCTATACGATTACCGGTGGCGAGGCACTTGGACATATACTCTAAAACTAACTTGACCGCTAGCTCGATATCTTTTGCTGAGAGTTGATCCTGACGCTCTGCAATTCGTTCGATAAGTTCGGACTTCGTCATACGCGCTTATTCTTCCTAGTTTAGCTGTTGGCAAAAGGCAAAATCCGCTGAATATCAGTTTGTTATAGGCGCATAGCAGATTTTTTACGATATTTGTCTTACAAGTATTTGTTATACATCATTATTTTAATTAATTCCAGTAAAAATGAGAAATCGCCAGGTTCAGGGCAATTAGTATACTGCTGTAAAAAAAACCGACACAGGCTGAGCGGCTAGCCGAGCGTGCTTACCTGCACATACATAAAAAAGACGAAAAATCAAACGATATGAGCATTTTTTGGTTCAAAATTACGTAAAATATTTGTTTCGGATACCTAAAACTTGCTATTAACCGCGCCAAAAAACCTCCCAAAAAGCCAAGCAAGCAGAAATGCAACGTAGCGCAAGCAGGAAACATGACAAATACCCTAGCATTTTTCGTATAAACTATGCTCCATAAAAAAACCGCCTCCAGGGCGGTTTTTTTATGGGTAATGCTGCATAAACCTTATAAAACGGCCATACAGCATTGTACAAATCAGAATGTGCTTAGCCGTGGCAACTGTAGCTTACACCGGCGCGGCTAAATTCTGCTTTGCTGACTTCTCCCTACCTATCTTCCATTTGCGCTTTAATCAAATCACCCAGTGTAGTGGGCGATACATTTTCTGCGGTTTTATTACTGTGCTCTTTAACCGCCGCGCGTTCGTCGTCTGAATCTTTCGCTTTCACGCTAACCATAATAGCGCGGTTCTTGCGGTCGATATTGGTGATCTTGGCTTCAATATCGGCCCCTTCTTTTAGTGCGTTGCGGGCATCTTCTACTTTATCGCGGCTAATTTCCGAGGCTTTCAGTGTGGCTTCCACATCTTCGGCCAGGGTGATAATAGCCTCTTTGGCATCCACCGATTTAATCACGCCGTTTACTATGGCGCCTTTATCGTTAAGAGCAACATAGGCAGAGAAAGGATCTTCTTCCAACTGCTTTATGCCCAAGGAAATACGCTCGCGCTCGGAGTCGATAGCCAACACCATGGTTTCGAGTTCGTCGCCTTTTTTGTATTTGCGAACCGCCTCTTCGCCAGCTTCGTTCCAGCTGATATCGGACAAGTGAACTAAACCGTCGATACCGCCTTCCAGGCCGATGAAAATACCAAAATCGGTAATGCTTTTAATTTTGCCGCTGATTTTATCGCCCTTGGCAAACTGATTCGAAAACGCATCCCAGGGGTTCTCTTGACACTGCTTAATACCCAAGGATATACGACGACGCTCTTCGTCGATATCGAGAATCATCACATCCACTTCATCGCCCAAAGAAACAACCTTGGAGGGGTGGATATTTTTGTTGGTCCAGTCCATTTCGGAAACGTGCACCAAACCTTCAACACCTTCTTCAATTTCAGCAAAACAGCCGTAGTCGGTAAGGTTGGTGATTTTCGCCTTCACTTTCGCGCCTTCTGGGTAGCGATCTTTAATGGCTGCCCATGGGTCTTCGCCCAACTGCTTCAGCCCTAGAGATACGCGGTTGCGCTCGCGGTCGAACTTCAGCACTTTAACGTCTATTTCATCGCCCACATTAACAATTTCGCCGGGGTGCTTAATACGCTTCCAGGCCATATCGGTAATGTGCAACAGACCATCTACACCGCCCAAGTCGACAAAGGCGCCATAATCGGTAAGGTTTTTCACAATACCTTTAACCGCCATACCCTCTTGCAGGTTGGCCAGTAGCTCTTCGCGCTCTTCGGAATTGGCTTGCTCCATTACCGCGCGGCGCGATACCACCACGTTGTTGCGCTTCTGATCTAGCTTGATAACTTTGAATTCGAGCTCTTTGCCTTCGAGGTGAGTGGTTTCGCGAACCGGGCGCACATCTACCAGCGACCCAGGCAAGAAAGCTCGGATGCCGGCTACGTCTACCGTAAAGCCGCCTTTCACCTTGCCGTTAATCACGCCCATTATGACATCTTCGTTAACGTGAGCTTTTTCTAACACCTTCCAAGACTCAGCGCGTTTGGCTTTTTCACGAGATAAACGGGTTTCACCGAAACCGTCTTCAACGGTTTCCAAAGCCACCTGAACTTCGTCGCCGACGGTCAGGTTTAGCTCGCCTTTTTCATTAAGGAATTGTGAGGCGGGTATAACGCCTTCGGATTTAAGACCCGCATGCACCGTAATCCAGTCTGGGTCTATGTCGATAACCACACCAGTAACGATGGTGCCGGGAATCATATCAACGGTTTTTAAACTTTCTTCAAACAGCTCTGCAAAGCTTTCGCTCATTGAGTTACCTAATGCTATATAAGTCGCAACAAATCCGGCACTGGCGGGTTAGCGCGCAATTCAGACTTGTTTTTCCACGCTGCCAGGCCGTGGGACAATGGGTTAAAGCAATGAATAAAACCAATACTGGCTTGACGCATTAAACATTGCGGTCGAGGTACGATCACTCAAAAATGGGCCGCGAGAGTAGCAAGAATTGCTGATTTTCTCAACAAAAATATTAGGGTGTTTCGCAATCGTTCCAGCATTGCCGTCTCTAAGCCAGATAACCCAAGCGTTTTCGCCTTAACGGCCAGCCAAAACCCGGCGCTGGCCGCGTTAATAAAGCGCTTTAAGGCTTAGATAATGAACACTTAACCCTTAACAAGGAAACAGACTGGGGCCAGTTATGGTATGTCTCTTACTAGAATGATAGAACACAATTCAAACGGCGCTTAGAAACACAGCGCCGAGTAAGTCTTTTCTAGGCACAGGCACACCGCGGGATTAAAACAGGGCTTAAGCCTATTGCTGCGCTCAGGCGAGAAGTACCGAGTTGAGCCCGAGCCTGCGTTGGCCGCAATGCACCGGGCAAGCTAGAGAATTTAGCTCGTTACCGCAACGCTTGCGGCATCGGGCAAGGTGTTAATTGCCTTTAATTTATCCGCCTCTTTGCGCACCTTCTTTAACTGACGCTGCTTGGCAAACAAGCGCTTTTGCATAACGGTAAAAGTGAATATTGAACCCATGCAGGTGCCGGCTATCAGGGTGATCATAATGTAAGCCGCGGTAGAGGTTTCCGGTAATTTGAAACCGAATAAGGCCAACTGCATTTGCTGTGGGTTATCGTTTACAAACCAGGCGCCGAACATAAAAATACCCAATAACCAAACCACTAGTAATATTTTGTAAATCAGAGAAAGAATCTTCTTCATTTCACCCTCCCCAGGTGCGCGCCCAATTGTGCGACGGCTTTTTGGTACACCCGATCAAACACTTTGTCGATGGGCAGTAAAGTACTGTCCAATTCTAGCGCATCGCTCGCCGCTACCAAGGGCGAGTTCTCACGATTGCGATCGCTTTCATCGCGCTGTTGAATATCTTGAAGAATTTTTGCGTAATCGGCGGCCTTGCCGGCTAATTCTAGTTGCCGCGCGCGACGCTTCGCGCGCTCTTCGGCGCTGGCGGTTAAAAAAACTTTCAAAGCCGCCCCGGGAAAAACCACCGTACCCATATCGCGTCCGTCCGCCACTAAACCCGGCGCGCGGCAAAAATCCCGCTGCCTTTCTAACAGCGCGGCCCGCACCGGCGCATAAGCGGCCACTTTTGAAGCCAGCAAGCCGATGCGCTCTTCGCGTATTGCCGTGCTCACTTCTTCGCCGGCCAGCAGTATCTGCGTGGCACCATTCACTAATTTAAAGGCAATATCAAGCTTTCGGGCCAACTCACCCACAGCGCTTTGATCTTCAAGATCACAGCCCGACTCAAGGCTAGCCAGGGCACACAGGCGGTAAATTGCTCCACTGTCTAATAAATGGAACCCGGTTTTTTCGGCGAGTAAGCGGCACAGCGTACCCTTGCCGGCACCACTGGGCCCATCAACGGTGATAACGGGGGTCATCGGCCCTCCTTTACGGCGCTATCTATTTCTTGAACAATTTGTTGGCAAGCCAATAGCGGTTGTTTGGCTTGGGTGATCGGACGCCCCACGACCAAATAGTCACTGCCGTTGCCAATCGCCTCGGCGGGTGTTACTACTCGCCGCTGATCCGCCTGTTCACTATTCGCCGGGCGAATGCCGGGTGTAACGCTTATAAAGTGTGCTCCGCACTGCTGCTTTAGCAGCGCGGCCTCTTTTGCGGAACACACCACCCCATCCAATTCGCAACGCTGCGCAAGCTGGCCCAGCATGGTCACCTGCTGTGGAATGGTTTGCGACATACCCAGGGCGGCAAAATCGCTCTTCTCCATACTGGTCAGTACGGTCACGGCAATTAATATCGGCGGCTGCGGGTGCTGGCTGAGAGCCTGTCGCGCTGCGCGCAACATGCGCTCGCCGCCACAGGCGTGCACATTCACCATCCACACGCCCAAGTCTGCCGCCGCCAATACGGCTTTAGCCACCGTGTTGGGAATATCGTGAAACTTTAAATCCAGGAAAATATCGAAACCCATGGCCTGAAGCTTACGAACCAATTCCGGGCCGAAGCGCGTAAAACTTTCTTTACCCACTTTCAAGCGACACTGTGTCGGATCGAGGTTGCTGACCAAGTTCAAGCACTCATCTTGCGTGTCAAAATCCAGGGCAACAATTAATCTGGGGCCGGTGAGCATGGGTTATAACTGCCTCTTCACTAATTTCATATTTGCTAAATTCACAGCCGGCATTATGCCTTTATTCCCCGGAAATCCCAACTGGCTGCAAGAGAATCGAAAGCCCGCCACGGCCAATAAACCACTGTATTCATAAACCTAAATTAATCAGTTGGATCGTAGCGAGGGCGTTCAAGGGGCTGAAATTAGAGTGAATTTTTTAACTTTTGTGGCAAATTCATAGTCACTCTATGGGTGCAGCCACAAAATTG
>JAHQVY010000172.1 GCA_019634095.1 Cellvibrionaceae bacterium | reverse complement strand
GTCTGCCGATATCACTGCAGACTCATCGTCGGCATAATTTTCTAGCCGATTGTACCAATTAATTTTTAAGAATACGCTGGCAAAAGCGCACACTACCAGGGCAATAGCCAAAGCAAACCACTGTTGCAACACCAATAAAATACCAATGGAGGTCAGCGCGGAATGCCACACAATGCCAACCGCTACATTTACGGTATCTCTCAAAGCGTCAGTATTTTTTTGCAAGTCGGGGTAGTCTTTTTTCAGCTCCAAGTACACCGGCTGCCAAAAACCCCACGGGCGGGTTTTAAAATAAAAGTTTTTTAACACCGCCATATCGTCTGGCGGCGTAAGCAGAGAACCTAAAACACAAGCCAGGCTGCAAACCAGTAGTAGCAGCGGAAATAAATATAACTCAGACACATTAATAAACATCATCGGAATGGCGAATAATATACCGGTTAACATGCCGAAGAAAAAACCGTAGCTATTAAACCGCCACCAATACCACTTTAAAATATTGGCAGCGGTATAGCCGCCAAACAATGCGCCCACAATCCACAATACAATATTATTGAGTGAGGGCACAAATAAACCAATGCCAGCGCCCAAAACCACAAAAGCAATACACACTATATAGCTCAACTTTACGTAGGTGGCTGTGGCGGCATGGGGGTTAATATAGCGTTTGTAAATATCGTTAACAATATAAGCGGGTGCCGCATTGGTGGTGGCCGCAAAGGTAGACATAAAAGCGGCCAACAAGCCGGCAATTAATAAGCCCATTAAACCCGTGGGTACATAATTTTTAATTGCGAAAGGCAAAATTTGTTCGAAGTCGACATCCGGGCCCATGGCCTGCAGCTGGTCCATAAAAAAGGCCAGCGCCAACACGGTTAAACCGGTAATTAACATATAGCGCGGCACCAGCAATACCACGTTAACAAAACCGCTCATTTTGGCCGCTTCAACGGGGGTGCGCGCCGACAATATCCGCTGCATATCGTAATTCGGCGCCGGGCCCGCCAAGCTAACCAAAATACCGCGCAGCAACACCATGGCAAAAAATACACTAAACAGCGATAGGCCATCATTAATAATATTTTGATTGGCCGCAGGCAAAATACCGCTCCAGTCTAAATCGAGCTGCCAGCCAAATTTAAGCGTTAACCAACCCTGGGGCACGGCCGCTTGGATCATGTCTGGCGACACCTGCACGATGGCGATAATACCCACCGCAACGCAGGCCAGCGTCATCATGGCAAACTGCATCACTTCGGTAAATACCACCGCGTACATACCGCCTTTCACCACATAAAGAGTGGTGATACTGGTAATAATTGCCGCGTAGTACACCTCGTTCCAATAGGCATCGGCGGAAAGCTGCCAGGGCAAAAACACTGCGGCAAACTTGCCAATACCAATAAAGCCATAGGCTAAAAAACTGATGACTAAACACAGGGCAAAGGCCACCACAATCAGGTGGGAAAGTTGCGCGCCGGGGCCCTTACCAAAGCGAAAGCTAATCCATTGCGCACCGGTCATCACACCGGAGCGACGCAGCCAAATAGAGAGAAAAACCATTAAAAAAATCTGATTGAACGCCGGCCACAACCAAGGTAAAAACACACTTTTTAAACCGTAAATAAACAGCCAGTACACCATTAACATGGTACCGGAAATATCGAATTGCCCCGAGGCATTCGACAAGCCCAAGGTATACCAAGACAGCTTATTGCCCCCCAAGAAATAGCTTTTCATATTTTGCGAGGCTTTTTTCGATACCCAAAAGCCAATAAATAGGCTCACGGCGATGTATGCAAAAATAATTAGGCTATCTATCCATGCCAAATTCATGTTTTTCTCCCCAAATCTTAGGTGATGGTTATACCTATAGCATTTGGCTTTTAGGTGTTAGGCATACGTCAATTTTTATTCTGGGTTGTTTTGTTCTTGGTTCTTTTGTTCTGGGTAAGGCGGAGCAATACCGCCACAGGCCTTAAACCCCGCGCTACTGGGGCCCAAAACGCCAACGCCACCAATAGTCTATTCGAAGTTAGGCACCCGAAACGACAACTTTTTATGTGCCGGCTTAGAAAAACACCCCAGCAAGCCCCCCTAGCATCGCGCCATAGTAACTCTTACCAAGCATTTAGCGAGCGCGCTTCACGCTCTTATCGGCAAAGCGCAAGGGGGGAATAAGTCGGCTTAGAACCTGCCGCGAATACCTAAGGTGTAACGAGGCTCATACTCAAACTGCCAAACAAATTGGTCTGGGTATTCCAAGTAATAGCGTTCTTTTTCTGCGGAGAGGTTGGAGGCGCTGGCGAAAATCGCGAAGTTGTCGTTAATATCATAGGTGAGGGAGGCGTCGACAAACGCAGTGGGCTCTTGCCACAAAGCACCTTCGCCCCAGGTTTGATTCAGCGCCACTAAGCGCTCGCTGCGGTAGTTATACGCCAAACGTGCCTGCCATGGCCCCGCCTGAAACCAGCCAACCAAGTTAACTAAATTCTCTGAATTATCGTTTAAAGGCAAGGCTTCACCATTAATGCTTTTAGCACCGGAATCGCTCGGCGAATAGGTGTAATTCACATCACTGCCAAAATAACTTAACCAGCCGTCGTCAACATAATCGGAAAAATCAAATTTTGCGCTGAGCTCCAAACCTTTTAAGGTGGCACCATCGCCTTGGACACTGGTATTCACAGCGATGGTTCTGCGCACAACGCCGTCTTGGTCGGGCAAGTCCATGGGCACGGTTCCCGCGACCACAAAGCTATCGATATCGATATAAAAAACCGCAGCGCTAAACAACGAGGCCTGGCCAATATACTTTTCCACACTCAGATCGAAGTTCCACGCGCTCCAGGGCTCTAAATTCGGGTTGCCATTGGAGCTGGCCGAAACCACAATAAATTGCCCTTCCGTGGGGCTGCCGGCAACAGAATCGAGGGCATAAGAAACCGAGAGCCCGCCACCCCACTGATTTAAATCCAGTGGCGAGGTGGTTTTTGATACGCCACTGCGCAGCATTAAGTCACCGCTTACATCGAAACTCAGGTTAAGAAAGGGCAGTACCTTAGTAAACGATTTATCGGTTTTGATATCGCCCAAATCGGTTTCTGCGGCACCGTAAGGGTTGCCGCTACCCACATCGTTTTGCAACACGCTCAAATCGGCCTGCCATAAACGCAGCCCTATATTGCCTCTTAGGGCATTGCGGTGAAAGTTAGCTTGAGCGAAATAACTCCGTTCATCAAAATCGACTTCGTAAGAGCGCCCAGGGTTAGCGCTGCGATAAGTGCCGGGGTAGAGGTTTTGATGATACAGCTCAACCCGATCCATTTTTGCCGGGTCGATTAACCAAACTGCGGGAATACCCTCGGTACTGCCAAAATCTGACACGCGAAGCACACCGTCTAAACTCGACAACGGCGTGGGCTCTAGGGCAGTGTAAAAAATATCGGGGTTGTTTGGGTCTTGCCAGTTACAGCTAGCGTCGCTCAAAGTGACATCGGTGGCTTTCCATTTCACACCGCAGCCATTGGGCCCCAAGGGCGATAGCAAATCGAATTCATTGTTATCGACGCGGCGCGAACTGAAGCGCAGACCAAAATCCACTGAACTAATAAAGCCTTCGGAAAATTGCCATTCGCCATCGGCGCGCAGCACCTCGAGATCGGCACCCCGTTGAAAATTGTTTTCCGAGGTGAGTGCACCCAGGTTATAACTAGCGACATTCTCTAGATAAGCCCCAATGCTCTGCCCAGCCACCCCATCGATGGAATTGCCTAACACATCCAAATTCGCGTTGTTTTCAAATCCGCTCCAAGCGGGATTACTGCCGCGATAATCCACCGTTAGCACCGGGTAACCGGCATAGCCATTGGGATTGGTGGCCCCTGCACCCGAAGGGTAATTTTGCACCGCCACCCCCCATTGGTTGCCATCGGCTAAATCGAAACCCATGTAGCTATTGAGGCGCTCCTGGCTCGCATCCGCCGTAACAAAACGCACACTGCCGCGCAAAGGACCGCCATTATCGTAATTAAGCGCCAAATTAATATTGGTAGATTCCGATTCGGTCGCTTGAACGCTGGAATAGGTGCCGACGCGGCGGCCATTCCCGGTGTAAGTTTGCACCGTACTCAACTCGCGGTCATCGGCAATATCGCCGGTATTGCGGAAATGGCTGGGCACAAACCAGCCCCAGCGAGACCACTTATCCGAGTGATAAATTCCCATTACGCGGTCGTGTTCATCCATCGCGGTATGCAGTACTTCGGCTAGCAATTCAAAACCATGCCCAAACTCCGCTTGGAAAGAGACATTCACGCCACTGCGCTCGCGCTCCACAAAGCGGTTGTAGGCCGCATGGCCCTGATAAGCCCAAAAAGTATCACCGACATCGCCGTCATTATTTAAATCCAAGCCACCGTCTGCAACAAAATCTCCATAGAGCGGCGAGTCTTCCGGGATGTCTCCCCAAGCCCAATCTTCCCCCGCAAAGCCACTCCAACCGGCGCTGTCACCACCGCCGGTGATGCCGGCATAGTAATTCGCTAAATTGGCATTGGAATGGGACAGAGACACTAAAAACCCCACGCGATCCCCTTTCCAATTCAACAATCCATTGATCGAGGGGTCCGCTTCTGAAGACTCCGCACCAGTAGACAACTGCGCAGCGCCGGAAAGCGTTAAGCCGTCTTCAAAGCTGAAGGGCCGATAAGTGGCGAGATCAACAATCCCGGTAATTCCCCCCGGGGTGTGTGCAGCGGTTTGCGACTTTGCCAGCTCCACGCCGCTAAATAACTGTGAAGGAATATCTGCAAAATTTGGCTGCACGGTAGTGATGGAGTTGGCCCCGAGATAACTTTCACCATTGAGGGTGGTGAGCACCTGAGCGGAACCGCGCAAATTGAGTAAGCCGCCCTCGCCCGCGCTGCGACGAATTTGCACGCCGGTGACTCGCTGTAAGGAATCTGTGATAGTGGCATCGGGCAATTTCCCGATATCTTCCGCGGAAATGGCATCGACAATGGATACCGCAGCGCGCTTTTTATTGATCGCACTCGCCTGCGCAGCCCGAACGCCAGTAACCAGTACCTCCTCCATTTCCAAGGCCTGATCCTGAGCAGAGGTAGCCAGCGACACACCGAGAAACAGCGGCGACAACAGCAATGCATACTTAGAAGTTTGGGGTTTGATTTTTTTCATTGAACGTAACCGAATTGTTATTATTTTTCTTTAATTTGCTTTGCCGGCACAGCGCTCAGCAGCAACATTTGTTAAAGCAACCTTACCTTATTGGAATGATTTTTCAAATAAAAAAGCGCAGAGTTATAACTTTTTATGAGTTGCAGCGGAGCTACTAGTTAGCTGCCATAAGAAGGTGGCACCATCGCCTTGGACACTGGTATTCACAGCGATGGTTCTGCGCACCACGCCGTCTTGGTCGGGCAAGTCCGTGGGGACAGTTTTTGCCGGTT
>JAHQVY010000171.1 GCA_019634095.1 Cellvibrionaceae bacterium | reverse complement strand
CTTGCAAAGCGTCGACCCAATTAATAAAACACCTTTCGAAAGGCTCAGGTTTTAACAGAGAGACGACACGACTGAATGCGCTTTTGGAAGGGATTCCATTCTCCAATGGTGTAAAACGACGTAAATAGTCTAATTAGCTGCAGCGAATCGAACAAAGTCTCTCCAGCTTTCAGCGCCACATATGGCTTCGCAAAACAAAATCAATAGAATATCGCTTAGCGAGTGAAGTTTTTTTCGATCAATGCGTGGATCTTCTAACTCATTAAAACAGGATAGGAATTCAAGGTTGGTCTTTTTCACTGTCAACGTCACTGCTTTAATTCAAAAGTTCTATTTTAATTCATCCTGCTAGTAATCTAAAGTTTTAATAGGACAACCTCGCCTCCTCAAGCTGTTAAAAAGAGCAGGGCGGCAGTTGGCTGCCGATTTTATAAAAAACTAGTGTCTACAAAGAAATCGTAAAACAGATTTATTAAAGACTCTGGGCTGCTGCCAACTAGGCGCCTGACCCGTTTCTGCAAGAAAGGTTAAAAAGCTTTACTTTTCAGCATAAAAATAGCCTGAATGTATTTTGAAAACTGAGAAAAAAATAGATTCATTGCTTCGCCCATTTTTACCGTATTAAAACGTAAATTAAAAATTAATTAACATAATTAAAGCTTAGAAGGATCACTGCATAAACTAAAAATTTCCAAATGCCCGCCATACTGATCCCCGCGAAAAAAGGGGTTAGGTGAAATCGGGTGAAATTTGGGTAGTCTTAGGTCAACTTGGTTCGAAGTTTTCCATTGGTATAGTTAACATAATTTGGTCGTATAATTGCGCCGTGTTCTAAAAATATATAGAGGTATGGCTAGCCGTTTTTTAAAATAGGGAGGGTATAGTTCCATGGCACTTAATTAAGCCAGAAGCGCTTTAGATACAACGCTTGCAGAATTTAAGGCAGTCCGGGCGATATTTACCCAGTATTATAGGAAGGGTATTACAGCGGCGGGAACGCTTGCATAGCGCCCAGGGAAGGCTTGAGCGGCCTGGACAATGCGCCGGGCATCCCTGGGGCTGCAGCTAAATTGAGTGCCATTGGGCTATAGTTCTTATTAAATATTTCACTCATCTACTTGATAAGTGTTCATACTTTAGAGGCAAGTCTAGTTTTAGCTCGATAAAAACTAGATGAAAAATTCAGTGTTTGCCGAAAGTTTTTTTTAGCCACCAGCGTAAGCCGACAAATAAAAAGCGCCAATCTTTAAAAAACTCCGGCGGTTTTTTTTCGTAGTAGTGCCCAATAAATTGCAGTATCCAACCTACAGCGAACAGCAATACGCCCAATTGCCACAGGGGGGCATAGAGCAAGCTGGCGAGTAGAACCGGCAGCGACACAGCAATCATGGGAATACCAATGCTGTGACAAATGCGGTTTGCCGGGTGGGTGTGGCTCTCGCCGTATTCGCTTATCCATTCATCCCAGGATTTATCACTAAAGAGTGCCATTTCGCCTCCACTAGAACCCAGCTTAACTTTTAGAAACTGGGTTAGCGCTAATTTTTTGCATTTAACGTGGGGTTATAGAGCAATACTTTGTGCAGTTATCCTACGCCATAAACGCGCAGCAGCGTTTATGGAGCGGTTACTATAGGCAACTTCTAGCAAAGACTGCTATAGGCTGCACTAAACAAGGGGTAACACTAAGCAAGAGGCGACACTGAGTAAGTTAGATATCACCTGCGCTGCCAGTGAAATATCCGCGTAACACCACACAAAGCAACTAAATCTATCTGCTAAGGTTAACCTAAAAAGTGGGGGAGCGGTAAAAAAAGAGAACGGTAAAACGAGAAAAGTATAAAAGACAGCGATAAAATAAAAGAGAGGTAGACAGCCGCAGCTAAAAGTCAGCCTGTTTAGCCCTGCTTTTGGCGCAATGGTGGCACCCCAATAACGCGCTTATAAGCGCGGGAAAATGCCGCTTCGGGTTGATAGCCAAGTTCTAGTTCGCCCGGCTTTAAACACAGCAGATCGTTTCCGGGCAAGCGAAGCCAGCAGTCGCCGCGCGTAACGATGTGAAACATCATTTTTCCCACCATGTGAGGCATTTCAATGCCCCAGGGCGCGGTCAACTCGGAATGGGCATATACCAGGCCATTTAGGTGTAAGGAATACAGCGTTTCTCCCAAGGGGACGGAGGATTCCGGAACGCTTCTGTAATCCTAAATGATTAATTTAGGTTTAAGGGGAGTATTCGAAGAAAAAGCGACAAGGTAATGGTGTGCAGCAAAGTACGCTTGGCAGTGGATCTGCTAAGGATCTGCTAAGGAGCAGCGGTAACTGTCTGTTTTTCTGTTCAAATGCGCCCCGCTAGCGCAAAATGGCCGTTGTCTGCCCGCGGCCGTGGCCGGCGGGGTAGCTTACACTCAAACACCTTTAAGCTTGTCGGTAGGTATAAGCCAATGATTAATGCCTTGAGTAGGTTTTATGGCCGATATTGAACAGTATATTCAATCTGCCACGCGGGAAAATACACGCAAAGCCTACCGCCAAGCCATCGAAAAATTTGAAGTGGACTGGGGCGGTTTTTTGCCCACCACCGCCGATAAAGTGGCGGACTATTTATTTGCACATAGGGAAGCGCTATCCATTAATACCTTGCGGCTTCATTTAGCGGCGCTGTCCGAGTGGCATAGCACGCAAGGCTTTCCCGACCCCACCAAAGCGCCCAGGGTAAAAAAATTGTTTAAGGGTATTCGTCTACAGCACCCCCAGCCCGAAAAACGGGCGAAGCCGTTGATGCTGGAAACCCTTGAAGCGGTGGTTGCTTATATTGACCAGGAACTAGTGGCTGAAGCCACCCTGGCCGACCCTGGGTTAACCGGTAAGCTGTTGCGGAATCGCGCACTTATTCTGCTAAGCTTTTGGCGGGCGTTCCGCTCCGATGAAATTTGCCGTATGAACATTGAGCACACACGTATAGAAGAAAATCATGGAATGGTTATTTACTTGCCGCGAACAAAAGTGGATCGGCAAGCCCTGGGCCAAGAATATCGCGTTCCGGCACTGCAACGCTTGTGCCCGGTTAGTGCCTATAGAGATTGGCTATACTATTTGAATGAAACCGAAGGGCCGGTTTTTCGCAAGGTAGATCAATGGGGCAATGTTGGCAAAAAGGGGCTGCATGCAGATAGTATTATTCCGCTAATTCGCTCCGCTCTGCACGCGGCAGGTGTCGAGCATGCGGAGCAATACACCAGTCATTCTTTTCGCCGCGGCTTTGCCACCTGGGCTAACGGCCACGCATGGGACTTTAAAGACTTGATGGCCTATGTCGGTTGGTCCGACCCCCGTTCAGCCATGCGCTACATTGATAAAACACAGCAGGTTGGCGATTCGATTAATGCGAGCTTGAAAGCGCTAGATGCGCCCGGTTGATATCTACGTGTTTATCAACGTTATTTAAAATCCCTAGATAGCACTGCATCGTTGGGCTCTTTTTGGGGCTTAGGTTCAATAAACCTAAATAAATCAGTTGGATTGTAGCGAGGGCGTTCAAGGGGCTGAAATTAGAGTGAATTTTTTAACTTTTGCGGCAAATTCGTAGTCACTCTATGGGTTATCTACATGGAAGTAGTGTATTTCCGTAAGTTTGCTGGGAGCAAACTCGGTGCAGCCGCAAAATTGAAAAAACGCTTTAATTTCAGTTCATTGGGCGTCCGCAGTAGATCCAACTGATTAATTTAGGATAAAACACAGCCCACTAACCAGCGCTTACTGTGGCGCATAGTGAATAAAAGATAATAACTTGATAGGCACCTCTATAAGCTGCTCTGGGCCGTGGGGAATTTCTGCCTGAAAAGTGAGGGCATCGCCGGGGCCCAGGGGGTAAATTTGGTTGCCGTGGCGGTAGTTAAGTTTGCCTTCCAGAATATAAATGAGCTCTTCGCCGGGGTGGGAGAAGGTTGGAAACACTTCGGAAAGGTCGTCCATGCTTATTAGGAAGGGTTCGAATGCGCGGGTAGCTCCCCGTTGGTAGGAAAGTAGCTGGTAAGTGTGCCCCTTGTCGGTGCCTCGGCGCACCACCTCCAGGCCCTGGCCGGCTTTTACCAGTTGCGCAGAGCCGTCGGGGCGGTCGAAATCGTTAAACAGTTCGGCAATAGGCAGGCCTATTGCCTGGCACAGGCGGTGTAGGGTTTCCAAGCTGGTGCTAACTTGCGCGTTTTCAATTTTACTAATCATGCCTTGGCTAATACCGGAAATACGCGACACATCGGTAATCTTTAGGTTTTCTCGCTGGCGCGCCTGTTTTACTTGCATGGCTATGTATTCTTCTAGCCCGAATTGCTGGTCGCGTATTTTATTCGACACTTTACTCTCCTTAAGCTGCCCCCGGTTTGGCGGGGCGGGGTTTCAAAATAATTAAAATCCATAAGCTATTGGCTGCTTGCTGCGTCATTGTGGCTTAAGTTTTGCGAAAATAATATTCACCAAAGGAATATTTATGCTAGCATGGGTCCATATTCCTACAGGGAAATATTTATTCCTTTTGTGCAAATTACCTCGCGACAGCGTAGGAAAACTACTGTAGGAGAACGTATTGATGCAGCCACACATGCAACCCGAAGTTGAAACCTTTGTTAAAGATAACAATATCCGTTTTGTTTTAGCGCAGTTTGTCGATATTCACGGCGTGGCTAAGGCCAAATCTGTGCCTATTGCGCACTTGCAAAGTGTTGTAGAAAGCGGCGCTGGCTTTGCTGGTTTTGCGGTTTGGGGCTTGGGCATGGAACCGCACGGGCCAGATTTTTTGGCTCGGGGCGATTTAAACACCTTGTCCGCGGTGCCCTGGCAGCCGGGCTACGCCCGCATTGCCTGCGATGGCTATGTACACGGCCAGCCCTACGCCTATTGTTCGCGGGTGGTGTTAAAGCGCCAGCTTAGCAAGCTTAAACAGCTCGGCTGGACCTTAAACAGCGGCCTAGAGCCAGAAATGTCGCTGTTTGCGCGCAGCGAAGACGGCAGCCTGGCGCTGCTGGACAACTCGGATACCCTAGACAAGCCCTGTTACGATTACAAAGGGCTTTCGCGCTCGCGCCACTTTTTAGAAAAGCTCGTAGGGGCCTTGCAGGCGGTGGGTTTGGATGTGTACCAAATAGACCACGAAGATGCCAACGGCCAGTTCGAAATTAACTACACCTACAGCGATGCGCTAAGCTCAGCCGACCGCTTTACCTTTGTGCGCATGGCAGCGGGGGAAATTGCCCATGAACTGGGTATGATTTGCTCCTTTATGCCCAAGCCCATGGCAGACCGCACCGGCAACGGCATGCACTTTCACCTGTCTATTGCCAGCGCAACCAGCGACAACATTTTCCACGACGATCAAGACCAACGCGGCCTGGGTTTATCTGCCACCGGCTACCATTTTCTGGGGGGCTTAATGCACCACGCCCGGGCGCTGTGCGCCTTTGCTGCGCCCACGGTGAATTCTTATAAGCGTTTGGTGGTGGGGGGCTCTGCCTCTGGTTCCACTTGGGCGCCGGCTTATATTTGTTATGGCGATAACAACCGTTCGGCCATGGTGCGCATTCCCTACGGCCGCTTGGAGCTTAGGCTGCCAGATTCCGGTTGCAACCCCTACCTGGTGCATGCCGCTATTATTGCCGCAGGTTTAGACGGCGTAGAAAAACAGTTAGACCCCGGCGAGCCCATGAACATTAACTTGTACAGCCTAAGCCCCGAGCAGCGCCAGGCTAAAGGCATTGGCCTGCTGCCGCAAAACTTAGGCGAGGCTCTACAAGCCTTAAAACAAAACACCGCCTTACAGGGGCTGATAGGCCAAGAAATTTGCGATGAATTTATAAAGTTAAAAACCGACGAGTGGGTGGACTACTGCCGCCATGTTTCGGCCTGGGAACGGGCGCGCTATTTGGAGTTATTTTAATGCGCCGCCGCCAACCATACCTAAGCGGGAGGGCCGGCTAATGTGCGGTATTGTGGGTTTATATTTAAAAAATCCGGCCTATCGCCCCCGCTTGGGTGAACTGTTTACTCCCATGTTAATTGCCATGAGCGAGCGCGGGCCAGACAGCGCCGGCTTTGCCATTTACGGCGATGAAGTGCCCGAAGGCACAAGCAAACTCACCTTGCGCAGCGCGCAGCAAAACTATAATTGGGCCGCATTAGCGGCTACCTTACGCCAGCAGTTAAATGCAGAGCTAGAATTTTTTACCAACAGCGAGGTGGCGGTGTTTAAAGTGGCCAGCGCTGCAGAAAAGGTGGCGAGTGTTATTCGCCACCACGCTCCAGAATTAAGCCTGCTAAGCGCTGGGCAATCTATCGAAATTTTAAAAGCTCTCGGCTTGCCGGCGCATATTGCCAAGCAATTTAACCTAAACACAATGCAGGGCAGCCATATTATTGGCCACACCCGCATGGCCACCGAATCGGCGGTGAG
>JAHQVY010000170.1 GCA_019634095.1 Cellvibrionaceae bacterium | reverse complement strand
CAGTACCTTCCTCCTTTTTGGTGGCGGTGTTAGGCTCAAGGTCTGGCAAAAGTAAACTGTCGTCGGAATTGCCCGCTTCCATTCCAAGCTTCATCAAATAAGACGTAATGTCCTTCCTTAAAGTCTTGAATACTGCATTGTTGTTTAATTCGGTTCTATCCCGTGGTCGCGGAATGTCGATAATAAACTCGGGCCCTAAGCTCGCTTTTGGCCCAGGCTTTAGAGGTATTACACGATCTGCTAATAATATCGCTTCGTCTACATCGTTGGTAATTAATACGATGGTTTTTTTCTCTTTTTGAGAAATAACCTCTATTTCGTCTTGCAATTTTGCTCGAGTCAGAGCATCTAAGGCCGATAGCGGCTCATCGAGTAGTAACATTTCCGGTTGCATGGCTAAAGCGCGCGCAACAGCAACCCGCTGACGCATGCCTCCCGACAATTCTGCAGGGCGACGGTCCACTGCATGCGATAGGCCGACCATATTAATATATTTATGAATATGTTCAACACGTTGTTTCTTTGGCCAAGAAGAAAAAACTTGATCAACCGCTAATGCAATGTTGCCAGATACGGTTAGCCACGGCATTAGCGAGTAATTCTGGAAGACAATACCTCGTTTAGATGAGGGGCCGTCAATCGCTTTACCCTTGAACGTTGCGGTGCCGCTATCGGGCTCAACCAAGCCCGCCATAGTGGAAATGAGGGTGGTCTTGCCGCTGCCCGAAAAACCCACAATAGCGACAAACTCGCCTTCTTTAATTTCCAGGTTAATGTCGTGTAATACTTCGGTGAGGTTTTTGCCGCCACCGTAGTTTTTGCAAACACTACTTAATGTTAGAAATGACATAGTTCAACTCACTTATCGTTTGTCGCTAAAAGTAAACATATTTTGCAGCGTGTACATTAAGCGGTCTAAAAGAAAACCAATTACGCCAATAGTTAACACGGCAACCATAATTTTGGCTAAGGATTGTGAGCTTCCATTTTGGAATTCATCCCAAACAAATTTACCCAAGCCCGGGTTCTGAGCTAGCATTTCAGCAGCTATTAACACCATCCAACCAACGCCTAGGGAAAGTCTTAGCCCGGTAAAAATTAGCGGTAAGGATGATGGCAACACTAATTTAGTGACCTTGGTGAACCAACCCAGCTGCAGCACGCGGCCGACATTCATAAGGTCTTTATCGATAGAAGAAACGCCGAGGGCGGTATTGATTAGCGTCGGCCAAAGTGAGCAAAGCGTCACCGTGATGGCAGAATTTAAAAAAGATTTACTAAATAATGAGTCGTCGGTGGTGACGTAAGTGGCGCTGACGATCATGGTGACAATTGGCAGCCAGGCCAATGGTGATACCGGCTTAAATAGCTGAATAATTGGGTTCATCGCGGAATTAAATACCGGCGATAGGCCGCACAATATACCCAGGGGCACCGCGACCATAGTGGCTATAAAAAAGCCCATAAACACTGTTTTAATGCTGGTCCAAATTTGATCTAGGTAGGTGGGCGCGCCAGTGTAGGTGCGCTGCTTGATTTTATCCAGCTTACCTTGCTCTTTGTATTTTGCATTGCGTTTTTCTTGGCGTTCGTAGAACGCATCAGCTTTTTCGCGCTGCTGTTTATGGTCTTCCCACAAGCCCTTAGCTTGTTCATAAACTTGAGCTGGCCCGGGAATAGCTCCCAGGCTGGTTACAACTTTGTTGGAGAGCTGACCCCACAGGAATAAGAAAACAGCAAATGCAACGATGGGAATGCCCATGACTAACCATAGCTGTTTTGCCTGCTCTTTGGGACTTTCACCCGCTGCGAGTTTAGCGAGGGGGACAAACCAAGTTAGACCCGAGACTTCCAGTACATTAATAACTCTGTTAATCATGATTAATACCTGTTCAAACAATTCTAAAATACGATGAATTGACGTGCTGACATAGACTAGAAATTCAGCGCATCGCGCTTGCGGGTATGGGCATTAGGGCTCTTGATTGGCATCAAAGAGCATAATTACAGTGTGCCTTGAATGGTGTGCCCTTTATAACTTTTCCGTGTGTAGCTTGCAATTGGTTTAAAAAAAAGCGGTAGCGAACTACCGCCATAACGGGTGTACGATTTGATTACTTTTTAGCCACGCCAGTGGCAGAAACAGTTTCGCCCTGTTTTAAACCAATAGGGAACTTTGCTAGGTATTCATTCGGCTTTTTACCGTCGAAAATAATGTCGTCGATAAATTCAGACTGTGCTGGTTTGAAGCCATCGGTGCCAAAGGGAAAATCTTTCTTCTTTACTTTTCCTTCTTTGATTAGTAGGTCTGCCGCTTTCATGTAGATGTCGGGGCGATACACTTTTTTCGCGGTGTCCATATACCAGCTATCGGGCTTGTCTTCAGCAATTTGGCCCCAGCGTCTCATTTGAGTGAGATACCAAATAGCGTCTGAATAATAGGGGTAGGTTGCGTAGTAGCGGTAAAATACGTTGAAGTCCGGAATCTCTCTTTTATCGCCTTTTTCGTATTCGAAGGTTCCGGTCATAGAGTTAGCTATTACGTCGTAATCTGCACCCACATAGTTGGGTTGCGACAGAATTTTAACCGCTTTTTTTCTGTTGGCATTATTGTTTTCGTCCAACCACTGAGCGGCGCGAATCAAGGCCTTAACAACTGCGAGATGCGTATTGGGGTATTTTTCTGACCAAGCTTGCGATACGCCGAAGACCTTTTCTGGGTTGTTTTTCCAGATTTCATAGTCTGTAATTACTGGCACTCCAATACCTTTAAATACCGCTTGTTGATTCCACGGTTCACCTACGCAGTAACCGTAAATGGTTCCGGCTTCCAAGGTGGCGGGCATTTGCGGTGGTGGCGTCACGGAGAGCAGGGCGTCACCCGCAATTTGACCAACGTTACCCGCGGCCCCTGGGCCGTAGTAACCCGGTGCAATGCCGCCTGCGGCGAGCCAGTAGCGCAATTCATAGTTGTGGGTGGAGACGGGAAACACCATGCCCATATTAAAGGGTTTGCCTTTGTTTTTAAATTCTTCTACCACAGGCTTTAAGGCGGAAGCGCTGATGGGGTGGACCGGCTTACCCTTTTTATGGGGAATATGATTTTTCATCTTAGCCCAAATGTCGTTGGACACAGTGATGCCATTGCCGTTTAAATCCATGCTAAACGCGGTGATAATGTGTGCTTTGGTGCCGTAGCCAATGGTCGCTCCCAAAGGTTGACCAGCGAGCATGTGAGCACCGTCGAGTTTACCGTCGATAACACCATCTAAAAGTACTTTCCAGTTTGCTTGCGCCTCCAGCGTGACAAACAAACCTTCGTCCTCGAAGTAGCCATTTTCATAGGCCACTGCCAGGGGAGCCATATCTGTTAATTTAATAAATCCAAACGTTAACTCGTCCTTTTCTACATCCAGCTCTTCGGCGGTGGCGGTGGCCGCGAGAGCGCCAAGAGATAGTACGCCAATCGCTTTAAGCGATAATCTCTTTAACGTATTAATTTTTAGTCCAGTAGATAACATTGTTAGTGCCCCAATTAGGTGATGTTGGAAATTTTGAGATTACACAAAATACAGTAAAACAGGTATTGCGTTTGGGAATTGCGGTCAACGCAATTCTCCTGCCAAGTCTGTTTCAGAAGCTTTTGTATGAAAAATACGCTTTTAAAACAAGTGCCTATAAAAGAAATGTAGCTAGTTTCTCATTTTGCGGTGTGGTGCGCTTTCGCACACTTTTGGGCGACACTAGCACCAATAGTGAACAGTAGTATCTGTCGGTCTGGTATTAAGTGTGGGTGTATATGGTGCGCATGGGGTAACTTTTTGGTGCGATGGTTTGGAGTTTGGAATGCTGCGACCGATTTTCGAATTGTGCTTGGCGCTTATTACTATAACTAATGCGAAAAAATGTAATAGGTGTCAGTCTGGTTTGTTTTTTTCTGATCGACTTTAACTGCCCGCTGACGCGCTCTATTTTGTTGCGAAATTAAAAGGTAAATTGTGGAATGAGCATGACCGGTCTGTCGGTCTTATCCTGCGGTTTTTTAAACCACTTTTGTTTAGCTTGCCCTATTTGAAGATTGGAAAAAGGCACGATTTTAAAGTGGTTAACAGGTGAATGGTCTGGCAATAAGATGCATTAAATTTTTGATTAGTCAACAATATGATCTACAATAAAGCTTACCATTTCCTCTAGCGCTTGCAGCCGAGTTTCGCTTTCCTGCAAGTGATGGTCTTCCTTTTTAAGCTTTACCAGTTTGCTATTGCCCTTGGCTTTTTTTATTGCAGCATGCATTAATTGAGATTGATTATATGCGACAATAATATCGTCTGCACCGTGAATAAGTAACACTGGGATGTTAATTTTTTCCGCGTGATAGTAGGGTGAGATTTCGCGCAAGGCTTGTTTGTCAAACTCGCCGCCGCCAATGGATTGTTTAAAGTAAGCCATCACGGAAGAGTCTTTTCCGTAGCGGCTTGTATCGGTGCTGAGCATTTTGGGAAGATGGCTAACGCCGGCAATAGAGACCGCACAGCGGTAGGTGTTGGGGGTGAAAGCGGCGCCTGCGAGAGCTGCGTAGCCACCATAGCTTGCGCCGGCAATGCAAACACGCTGCTGGTTTATAAAGCCCTTACGCACAAAAAACGCTACGGCATCGCTAATATCGTCTTGCATTTTTTTGCCCCATTCGCCGTATCCGGCATGCATATGTTCGTAGCCAAAGCCGGTGGAGCCGCGAAACTGGGGTTGAATAACCAAGATACCTCTGGAAGCGAGAGCCTGAGCTATAAAATCGAAGCCTATGGTGTCGTGAGCGGCTGGGCCGCCGTGAGGCAATACCACAGCTGGCAAGTCCTTTATATCATCGAGTTTATTATGAGGAATTGTTATTAGTGTAGGAATGGTTTTGCCATCGCGAGCCTTAAAATTGACGCTTCCGATTGGGTTTAGATCTTTATTGTCTATTCCGTGATAGGCGGAAGTAATAAACTGGGGTTTTCCCGTTTTCGGAAATGAATAAAAGCTGCCAGCGTAACTCGAACCCTCAACTTTTACTAAGATCTTCTGCCAATCCATACTCCAATCTAATAAATGTACCGAATGCTGATCGAAAGTTTTTAAGATTGTATCTACTTGTTGTTGTTTTTCTTGCTCGAAAAACTTGTAGGAGGGTGAGAATCCAGAATACTGCAAACCAAATACCACGCGGTTCTGGTTGTGAATAACGCGTTCAATATCGGCGTCTTTGCGTGCGTAAGGTAGTCGTTCGACTTTGCCATCTTCCAGGCTCATGGCGAAGTATGCGTTGCGGTCTGAGTTGCGTTGGTTCACCAGGTAAACGAGTTGTGTAAAGTCCGGCGTTACACCAACAAAGCTGCGGATAATCAACTCGGTGCTTTTTTCGTAAATCGTCACCCATTTTTTACCCTGCTTCGCCTGTATTTTATGAATATTGCTGCGTTCATTAAAAGACTCTCTGGCCAGCACTTCTCCCTGTGCATCCAAAAAGTAGTCGATCATATGATAGTTGCCTCGAGACACAACTTTGGGCTTGCCCTTGCCATCTGCGTTGACGCGCAGTAGAGAATAATTTGGCGCTTGATCGAGCTGGCTTTGTGCAACATAAGCTGGCATATATAAGTATTTTCTATCCGCTGATGTACCGAAAATTCTGCCTACCCCAGATTGACCGGGATAAACCCGTTTTTTGCTGCCTAAGGATTCACCCAAGCGAATAAGCGGTTCTAAACGATTTTTTTTAATATCGTAGCTGAATGCGGTACTTAATTTCATTGAATGCTTGTAGTTGCGTAATTTCTCGTGCTGTGAAACCCCGAGAATTAAAATATTATTGCTGTGAAAAAATACGTAGGTGGGGTCTATTTCAGAGATGTTGGCGCCTGCAATAAACTTCGCCTGCCGCATAGAATATACGGCGATTATATCTTGGTCTTGCTCTGTGCGACGAAATGCTAGGTACTCTCCGTTGGGGGAAATCGCCATTTTGTCAACGTTAGGTAGTCGCCCGTATGGCTCTAAGTCGGGTAAGGCTGAGGCTAGCTGAACGCACAAGCTTAAAAATGCCCAAGTAGAAATTAGTGGAACAGTGAAGCGTGACTTCATAGATCTCTCTTTCTCTGCTATTCAACATACTAATCTTGTAATTTCGCGACAAGCATCTGCCGCTTCTCGCAGGTTTTAAGCATACACCTGATTTTTAGCGCGCTCTATATTTTAATGTTGCTTTATTTAGTTGTGATATCAATTTAACGGATAGCAGAGTTTTATTTTATCGTAGAGTTATAAAGTCGGGGCTTGGATTAGGCTTCAGCACAACACAACACCGCCAAGCACACAATATTGATTTTTACATAGTGGTTTAGGCTAGATTAATCAGTTGGATCTAGCGAGGTTGTCCAAATGGATGAAATTAGGGTGAATTTTTTAACTTCGCGGCAAATTCGTAGTAACTCTGCGGCTGCAGTCGCAAAATTGGAAAAACGCTCTAATTTCAGTTCATCGTGCCTTCGTATTAGATTCAACTGTTTAATTTAGGTTTAAGGTTACTTTTATTGTGGTAATTACCGCTATTTGCTAAAGAAAGGATAAACTCGGTTTTAAAAGTCATGGCCTGGAAGGGGGAGCGCTGTGTAAGAATAGTTTTACAATGGATATGTTTCCAAGGCCTTGGATTCAAATCTGAAATGCATCAGCTAACTTAGTAGAAAAAGTGGTCTACTGAAGGTAAAGTCGGCATTTCTTGTCCGATAAGAGGTGAGGCGATAAGATGCCGTCACCGGTGGTTCACTCACGGCAAAGCTGCCGTATTTCAGATTTATTGAAAAGCGCTTTAATCAAGGTGGCGTCGACACCATAAATGGCGTTATTAACCCGATGTTTATAAACGATACTTCTTATTTAAGCCCCCGTATTTCAAGCGCAGCGAACTTGTGGTTCTAAATCCGTCACCCACATTTTAGAGGGTGACGAATTGGGGCTGGGTACGCTTTCTCTCTGACTCGACAGTAAGAGGCGAGCGAAAGCGTCGGTGTTACGGGTACATTTTGGCGGTTTATTCTCCAATATTCAGGGTCAGTTCCCCCGTTGTTAAGCCAGCGCTCACAACCCTAATTTTGCTCTCGCCGGTTTGTTTATTACTGGTGCCGACAATGGCGAGGGCGTGGCCATTAAATGAGTCGCGCTGGGTAGCGACAAACGGCGTAAAGTCAGTGGGGTCTCCGTTATCTGTTGCCACGATGTTGCCGGGACCTTGAATAGAGAATGTTAAGGGGATATTTGCATTGGGTACGACGAGACCGTTTTTATCCCTGACGCTCACAGTGACAAAAGCGAGATCTTTACCGTCGGCAGCAATATTTTGGCGGTCGACGGAGAGCGTTAATACAGCGGGCTCTGCGGTGGTTGTTACACTTTGTTGCGCCCACAGCTGTCCTCGCTTATAGGCGATAACCTTGAGTTCTCCCGGCCGATATTTGACATCGTCCCAACGCAAGCGATATTGATAAGCGGCCTTCTTTTTTCTACCCAGCGATTCACCGTTTAAAAATAATTCCGCCTCGTCACCAGAGGTAAAAACGTGAACCGGTGTGGTCTTGCCAAGCCTGTCGGGCCAGTTCCAATGCGGCAGAATATGAGCCATTGGATGTTCGGGGCGCCAGTGGCTTTGATAGAGGTAAAAGCGATTTTTCTTAAAGCCCGCCAAGTCGATAACACCAAAGTAAGAGCTGCGCGCGCCATAGTAGGGTGTGGGTTCTCCAAGGTAGTCCCAGCCGCTCCAAACAAAACCCCCAGCGACGTAGGGATGTTTTTCTAAAGACGCGAAAACTTTATCTGCCGATGCGCCAAAGGGGGTGGTGTAGAGCGCGTAAGCGCTCACGTGTTGGCTGTTGGGGTTGCCGCCTTGATTTTTTTCTACCGGAGCGCTAATTTCTTTGGACACAGGAAATATATATTCGCCGCGCGAACTGACTGCCGCCGCGTTTTCGCTACTAATAATAACCTTGTTGGGGTACTGCTTTTTAAAGTTGGGGTACAGCGGTTTAGTGCGAATGCCTTTAAGGTGGGAATAACCGGGCGCATCGCGAATGCCCTCTCCTTGATAGTTTAAATTGATAACATCCATGACGGCGGAAAACGGCATCTCCGGTTTGGCAAAGTTCATTGAGGCGGTGGTTAATCGGGTGGGGTCTTCTTGCTTGGCAATGTTGTGTAAACGCTTGCCCACTTTGGCGCCTGCCGCATCGGTATACTGTTCGCCCACCTCGTTACCTAAGCTCCACAAAATCACCGACGGGTGGTTTCTATCGCGGCGAATAAAAGCGCGTAAGTCTGGTTCGCTCCAGTCTGTAAAAATAAGATGGAAGTCGTAGGGCGCTTTTTTTCGCTGCCAAACATCGAAAATTTCATCCACCACCAAAAAGCCCATTGCGTCTGTGAGCTCGAGCAATTCTGTTGCCGGAGGGTTGTGCGCCACGCGAATGGCGTTAACTCCCATTTCGCGCAGCATTTCTAATTGTCTTTGCGCCGCGCGACGGTTAAATGCGGCGCCGAGGGCTCCTAAGTCATGATGCTGATTAACCCCTTTAATAGGAATATGTTCACCATTCACCAGCAAGCCCTTGTCGGCATCAAAGTTTAATTCCCGGATACCAAAGGTGGTTTGGTGGACTTCAAGCGTTTTATCGCCGTTTTTTAATGTAGTTCTTGCAATATATAAATGCGGTGATTGCGTGGGCGGCGGCCCCCATAATTTCGGCTCGGCTATAGCCACACTCTGTTTCACCGTAAAGCTGCTGCCGGCTGGGAGCTTAAGCGAATTGC
Source organism: Cellvibrionaceae bacterium (assembly GCA_019634095.1). Lineage (GTDB taxonomy): Bacteria > Pseudomonadota > Gammaproteobacteria > Pseudomonadales > Cellvibrionaceae > JAHQVY01. Next base: position 3,068 of record JAHQVY010000170.1, on the reverse strand, counting down.
TTGGTAGAGAGGCGATTGCGGTGTCGGGTTTAGCCTTCAAGAATATTTGGGTGTCAATGTGCAACTGTGCATCGCTATCGCTGGTATTTTCCAGCGTAGTGGCAAGCTCTACTTGCGCTTGCGCGGCGGATACCTGCGGCGTTGTGATAAACGTGCCCCAATGTGCAATATGCACGGGATCACTCTTGCGTAGCCAAACATTGCGATACAGGCCGCCGCCGGGGTACCAGCGCGAGGAGTCTTTGGGGTTGCTGGTGCGAATTGCCAATTGGTTTTCAGCCCCAAATTTAATATACGGTGTTAGGTCGAGGCGAAACGAAGCGTAGCCGTAGGGCCAGCCGCCCACCAGTTGACCGTTGCACCACACCATGGCGTAAGACATTGCCCCTTCTATGTCGAGGTAGATTTTCTTGCCTTGGTCGATATTGGGAATAGAAATTTTATTGCGGTACCAGCCCACGCCGACGCTGGGCAACCGACCCATGCCACCGCTCACCAGCACCTTATTTCCCTGATAAAAAGGGCCTGCAATGGCCCAATCGTGGGGGATATTCAACGCTTGCCAATCTGCATCGTCGAAGTCTGCTTGCACAAAAGGAAAATTTCCGCCGGGGTTACCCAATGGTCGCTGATGGTGAAGTTCGGGGTCGAGAATGTATTTATTGGCGGTGGGCAAAATCCAGGGTTTTAACACGGGGTTGTCTACCGCTTGGCTTTGCTGGGCTGCTTCAATCGGTTTGGTATCGGCATCTTGCGCATCGTTATACTCTTCTTCTGGCGGTAAAACGTCGTAAATAAGCGTGTCTTTTACTGCGTCGTCGGGGTAGCGAAAAAAGCGCCATCCTGTATTTATAAGCGTCGACGAGCTCAGAGCGGGGTCGGGTTGACCTGGCGTTTCCGCTTGTTTGTTGGCGCAGGATGCCAGCAAACAAGTCATCAGGTATAAGCTGGCGAGGTAGGAAAAGAGTCGGAGTATCATCGGGGTTCCCAGGTTTTTTTTAGAATTTATGCATCGCATGTAAAGGGATGAAACAGACTGGGTTTAGGTAAGATTATGTCATTTTGACCACTAGTCTGTAGCCGGTTATTGTTTTGTTTCTGCTGTGCTCAGTCAAGTTATTTGTTGCCAGGGCCTCGCTAGAGATTCAGGCTGTACTTGCTGGTGGGGGTGCAAATGCTAGAGGTGGGGTTCAGCATTATGACCGGCGCAAAATGTGATGGCCACGATTTTGGGAATCGATATTTTTCGATGTCTAGTTAACCAATAAGTTGGCCATTATTTGGTTTTTTTTGCCTGTGCTGCTTGGTTGTTACAAAAGATTTTTTTTAAATATCATTAAAAACAATAACTTAGGTAGTTGGCATGACTTGTGATATGTCAATCTTTGTAAGCAGCATTCAATAGCGATTTAAATAAGTTTAAGAGGAAAACCCCATGGGTATATTTTCACGATTTAGCGATATAGTGCAGGCAAATATCAATGCCATGTTAGACCGAGCAGAAGATCCAGAAAAAATGATTCGTATGATGATTTCTGAAATGGAAGAGACGCTTATCGAAGTGCGCAGTAGCAGTGCGCGTATTATCGCAGACCGCAAAACCGCTGAGCGTCGGCTCAACCGTATGAAAGCAGAAATCAGTGAGTGGGAGCGCAAGGCCAAGCTAGCCATAGAAAAAGGTCGCGAAGACCTGGCGCGCGCAGCTCTGTCAGAGAAGCAAGTGATCACTGAAGATGTCGACACTATCGAGCAAGATTTACAGGTTTTAGACGATAACTTGGCGAAATTAGATCAAGAAATCAGTCAGCTTCAGGGTAAATTGCAAGATGCAAAGGCAAAAGAAAAAACCTTGAAAATGCGCCAGGAAGCCACGGGCGCGCGTATTAAAGCTAAGCGGCAAACCGAGCGCGCCTCGGTTGAAGAAGCTTTTGCCAAGTTTGAACAATTTGAGCGTCGCATGGATCATTATGAGAGCGAATTGGAAGTCATGGATTTGGGAAAAGAGGGCGCATCGTTAAAGCAGCAATTTACCGATTTGGAAAACGATGACAAGATTAACGCTGAGCTAGAGCGCTTAAAAACCGGTATTAACAAAGCTGACAAATAAAAAAGGGGAGACAAATGCAGCATTTATTTGACTATCTTCTGCCGCCTACCATTTTGTTTATGATTTTTGTGGCGCCGCTATGGGTTATTTTTCACTACAGAAGTAGAAAGCAGGCTGATACGGGGCTCTCGGAACACGAGCGCCTGCAGTTGGAAGAATTACTCGTTAAATTAGACAAAGTGAGCGATCGGGTGGCGACTTTAGAGGAAATTTTGGTAGAGAAGCACGGCAACTGGCGCGAAACGATAGATCAGGGGAATTATAAATCATGAATTATCATCACAAGCACCACAAGCAAAGTTACCAATCTTGGAGAAGTAAGCGGCGCTCGGGCTACCGACGCAATCTGTATCGCAACAAGCGTGAGGGCAAAATTGCCGGAGTTTGTGCCGGCTTAGCCGATCACCTCAATATTGACCATTGGGTTATGCGTATTATCTTTATTGCGTCGGTTTTTGTTTTGGGTTCAGCGGTTTTTTTTGCTTATCTTGCCGGAGTGATTCTCTTGGCAAAGCGCCCGGCCACGTTCCAACCTGAAACAGAGTACGATGAGGAGCGTGGCGCTTATCGGGAGAAAACCATTTTTAAGCACCGTAAACCGGCGCCACAACGGCTGCGCCAAGCGCGAGAAAAAATGGATCAAACACTTAAGCGCGTGGAAGAAATGGAGCATTATGTAACATCTTCACGCTTTAATCTCGATCGCGCTTTTTCCGATTTGGAAAAGTAAAGTGCCGGCTTGTATTAATTCCCAGTAAAGGCGCGACCCGCGAAGCAACTTGCTTCCGGGTTACTGCTGAGAAACCTATACCCAAAACAATTGAGATTTAGGTGTTAGGAGTGCGTCAATTTTTGTTCTTGGCAAGGCGCGACAACGCACAATAGCCATTCTATTTAAGGCGGAGCAACACCGCCAAGGGCACTTAGGGGCGTGCTCATAAGGCCTAAATCTCAAGTGTTT